>JAZNDO010000080.1:0-6069 GCA_045588105.1 Christensenellaceae bacterium
TTAGCCATCATATCCTTGTATGGGGTTTGCTTAAGTCCGCCGATGTAACCGGTGTGGTAAGTGTACATTTTTTGTTCAAGCTTCTTACCGGTTAAAACTACCTTGTCGCTGTTTAATACTATAACGAAATCGCCAGTGTCAACGTTTGGGGTGAAGGTAGGCTTATGCTTACCTCTTAAAACGGTAGCAACTTGTGATGCAAGTCTACCAAGAGTCATCCCGGAAGCGTCAACTACGAACCATTCTCTTTTTACTTCGTGGCTCTTAGCCATAAAACTCTTCATGATAATTCTCCAAATTTTTTATTTAAAAATCATTAGTAAGGCTATGGCGCTGTATTGAGGGGCTAGTTCGTCAAGCGCACGTTTCCTTATAATAGCCAAGATATTTTATAAAATTACAAAACATTTGTCAAGCGTTTTTTCACGCTTTTCAAAATTTTGTTATATATCGTTATCAATATTCCACTTTTATTAGTGTAAGACCTTGTGGGGGCATAGTAAAGCCTGCCTTTTCTCGGCACTTTGAAGCTAAAATCTCTTCAATTTCTTCAGCCTTGAGCTTGCCTGAGCCAACCTTTACAAGCGTTCCCATCATTATTCTTACCATATTATATAAAAAACCGTTGCCGGTAACGGTAAAGGTTATTTGGTCGCCAACACGGTTGACCTCGGAAAGGTAAATTTCCCTCACCGTATCTTTCACCTCTGAACCCGACGCCAAAAAGCACGCAAAATCGTGCTTACCTATAAACCCTTTTGCCGCCTCGTTCATCTTTACCTCGTCAAGGTCATATTCTACCCTTGTAGCATATCTTTCAAGCAAGGGACGAGGATGCTTGCTCATATATATTTTATATTGATAGGTCTTTCTCTTTGCCGAATACCTTGCGTGAAGGTCACCCTCTGCTTGCCAACTCTCTATGACCTTAATATCGCAAGGAAGATACTGATTGAGCGCGCTTGCAAATCTATCCGCAGGTATCGCGCTATTCGTATCAAAGTGAGCGACCTGCCCTAAAGCGTGTACTCCGCTATCCGTACGGCCACTGCCCGTAACCGAGCATTTTTCACCCGTCAATGCTAAAAGAGCCTTTTCTATTTCTTCCTGTACTGTTGCGGCGTTTGGTTGAATCTGCCAACCGCAATAGTCCGTTCCATCATACTCAATTTTAATAAAAACCCTCATATAAGCCGATTAACCCCATATTTTAGTTAGATATAAAGCTATTTGAGAATCGTATACGTTAAGAAGTATTACACCGGTAATTGCTAAAGCGACAGCCAAAGCGCCGATTAAATCCCTGAAGCTTAAAGTGAGCTTTTTGTATTTAGTTCTGACCTTACTGCCCGAATAACACCTTGCGTCCATTGCGTCGCCAAGCTCGTCGCCGCGGCGGAACGCGCTTATAAGAAGCGGTATTAAAACAGGTATTAAGGCCTTTGCCTTTTTAACGATATTTCCGCTGTCAAACTCTGCGCCTCTCGCCTTTTGCGCGTTTATGATTCTTTCCGTTTCGTTAGCAAGCGTCGGAATAGAACGAAGGGCAATAGACATTATAAGAGCCAAGTCGTGTACTGGGAATTTAATGATTTTAAGCGGAGAGAGCAAGCTTTCTATTCCGTCGGTTAAGCTGACCGGCGTAGTAGTTAAGGTAAGCACCGAGCTGCCCATTACCAAAGCTATAAGTCTGAGCGCCAAAAAGCCCGCCGCCACCAAGCCCTCGACGTAAACGACCCAAAACAAATGAGTATCTCCCTGCTTTGGACTGTAAAAACAAATATTTAATATAGCCGTAAACACGACTAAAAATATAACAGCCTTTATACTTTTTAGAACCGAGCCGACAGGCACTCTTGACGCCACTACGGTTACGAGTAAAAAGGCAAGCGTAGCAAAAAGTCCCAAGAAGGTCTTAGCCACGAAAACCATTACTATATATGCAATTAAAAGCAGTATTTTAACCCTTGGGTCCATTTTATGAACAAATGAATCCGCTTGGTAATACTGACCGAAGGTAACGTCAGAAAGCATTTTTTCTCCTAAAACATCTATCTATAAGTCGATTATCTGCTGTTTTTATAAAAATCAGCTATTTTTTGAACAAAATCTTCTCTTGTAAAATCGGAATCGATTTGCACCCCGATTCGTTTAAGCTCTTCGAGCAAATATCCCGTTACCGGCACGCCTAAACGAAGCTCGTTCATCTCTTCATAGCGCTTGAACACGTCCTTTGGCTTACCCGAAAAGACTATTCGCCCCTCTGAAAATACGGCAACGTCGGTACAGTTTTGGCAAACCTCGTCCATATCGTGCGAAACGATTATTACCGTTTTTACAACCCCTTCGTTATGAAGGTCGTGCAAAATCTTCATAAGCTCGTTTTTGCCTACGGGGTCAAGCCCCGCAACAGGCTCGTCCAAAACCAAAACCTCGGGATTGGACACGAGCACGCCTGCAATCGCAACCCTTCGCTTTTGACCGCCGGACAGGTCAAGCGGAGATTTGTTTATACAGTCGGGTGGTAGCCCGAGAGTTGAAAGGGCTTTAAAAACTGCGTTTTTAACCTCTTCCTCGGTAGCCTCGGGATAAAAATTTTTGTAGCCAAACGCAACGTCTAAAAAGACGGTTTCCGCAAAGAGCTGATATTCGGGATACTGAAACACCATACCAACCTTTGAACGAAGCTCCTTATATCTTTTCCGTACAATTTTCCTTTTGTCGGCAAGATTAATATCCCCAACTGCAAGCTTACCGCTGCTTACGGGAATAATTCCGTTTAAATGCTGAATAAAGGTAGATTTTCCGCTGCCCGTGTGACCGATAATACCGAAAAAGCTACCCTCTTCGACAGTTAAAGTTACGTCCTTTAAGGCGTCGACGGCAAACTTACTTTTTTTGTTATAGGTGAAGGTTAAATTTTCTGCAACAATTCGCATAACGACTTAGAAAGCTCCTCCTTGGTAAGTATTCCGTCGGGTAAAGGCACCCCTGCCTCTTGAAGAGCGTCTGCTATCCTTGCGGATACGGGAAGCTCAAGACCGCATTCCTTTATAACGTCCTTTTTAGCAAAAATCTCACTTGGAGTACCCTGCGCAACGATAACGCCGTCGCCCATTATACAAATTTCGTCAGCCTCGACAGCCTCGTCCATATAGTGAGTTATATCTATTACGGTCATGCCCCTCTCTTTATTGAGCTTTCGCACGACCTCGATTACCTCTCTCCTGCCCTTTGGGTCTAACATTGAGGTAGATTCGTCCAAAATTAAAATATCGGGATAAACGGCGATTGCGCCTGCGATTGCAACTCTTTGCTTTTGACCGCCCGAAAGCCTTGCCACCTCGCTGTGACGGAACTCATCCGTACCCGTAACCTTAAGGGCGTAATCAATTCTCTCTTTTATTTCTTCACGTGGAACACCTATATTTTCGGGACCGAAGGCAACGTCGTCTTCAACGATTGAAGCGATTTGTTGATTGTCGGGATTTTGAAAAACCATACCTGCCCTCTTTCTGATTTCAAAGAGGTTTTCCTTGTTTTTCGTATCCATACCGAAAACTGTAACCGTGCCCTCGTTAGGCATTAAAAGTCCGTTTATAAGCTTGGCGCAAGTAGATTTACCGCTGCCGTTTCTGCCAAGAAGGGCAACGAAAGAGCCTTTTTCTATGGTGAGCGTAAAATTCCTTAAGACCTCTTGACGACTATCCTCGTCGCCGTAGCCGAAGCTCACGTTTTTAAATTCTATTGCCTGCATAAAGATTATTATATCACAAACTCCCAAATTTTAACAAGCATTTTAAACCAATAAAACACCCTTGGGAAAATTTTAATCTCTACACCCCTATTATTTATTAAATTTATTTATAAATTTACTTAAATTTTTCAAATTTCCATTGACTTAACGCGTTTTATGATATATAATGTATAAGGTTTATTACGGCGCCGGCAAGCATTGCTTGCAGATAAATCCACAGCGCGCCGACTCAAAATATTAAAAAATTTATTTTATACACGGAGGTTACTTAAATGAAAGTAATGACAATCGACGGTAACACCGCTGCGAGCCACGTTGCGTACGCGTTCTCAGAAGTAGCGGCAATTTACCCAATTACTCCATCTTCTCCAATGGCAGAAGTAGCGGATGAATGGGCAACTGTAGGTAGAACGAATATGTTCGGTCAAACCTTAAGACTTGCAGAAATGCAATCTGAAGCAGGTGCTGCCGGCGCTGTTCACGGCGCTCTTTCAGCAGGTGCGTTAACCGTAACCTATACGGCGTCTCAAGGCTTACTCCTCATGATTCCCAATATGTACAAGATTTCGGGCGAGCTTCTCCCCTGCGTATTCCACGTAAGCGCAAGAGCACTTGCCGCACACTCTCTCAACATCTTTGGCGATCACTCAGACGTTATGGCTTGCCGTCAAACAGGTTTTGCAATGCTTGCCTCTAACTCTGTTCAGGAGGTTATGGACTTAGCGCTCGTTGCTCACCTTTCTACTTTAAAATCTAAGGTTCCTTTCCTTCACTTCTTCGACGGTTTCAGAACCAGCCACGAGGTTTCTAAGATTGAAGGTATCGACTACGAGGATATGAGAAAGCTCGTTGATATGAAAGACGTTGAGGATTTCAGAACGAGAGCTCTTAACCCGGACCACCCAATTCAAAAGGGTACTGCTCAAAACAGTGATACTTATTTCCAAAACAGAGAAACTGCTAACAAGTACTACGAAGCAACTCCTGCTATCGTTCAAAAAATGATGGATAAGGTTTCTGCTTTAACCGGCAGAAGCTATCACCTCTTCGACTACGTTGGCGCTCCTGACGCTGAAAACGTAATCGTCGTTATGGGTAGCGGCGCAGACGCTATCGAAGAAACCATCAACAAGATGCTTACCGAGGGTCACAAGGTTGGTATGGTTAAGGTTAGACTTTACAGACCTTTCGCAACCAAGGCTTTCTTAAAGGCTCTTCCAAAGACTACCAAGAAGATTGCCGTTCTTGACAGAACCAAAGAGCCCGGCTCACTCGGCGAACCTCTTTACCTCGACGTATGCACCGCTCTTTTAGAGAACAACAAGAAGAAGATTAAGGTTGTTGGCGGCAGATACGGTCTTGGCTCTAAGGAGTTCAACCCATCAATGGTTTACGCAGTATACAAGAACCTTGAGCTTGACAATCCTAAGAACCACTTCACTATCGGTATTTACGACGATATCACTAACACCTCTCTTGATTTCTCTACTCAATATAACGCTGCTCCGGAAGGCACCGTAAGCTGTAAGTTCTACGGTCTTGGCTCTGACGGTACGGTCGGCGCTAACAAGAACTCAATCAAGATTATCGGTGACCACACCGACATGTACGCTCAAGGCTACTTCTTCTACGATTCTAAGAAGTCAGGCGGTATAACCGTATCTCACCTTCGTTTCGGTAAGACTCCTATTCAGTCCTCTTACCTTATCGACGCTGCAGACTTTATCGCATGCTCACAGCCTTCGTACGTAACCAGATACGATATGGTTTCCGACCTTAAAGAGGGCGGTAAATTCCTTCTTAACTGCGAATGGGATACCGTAGAGGCTCTTTCTAAGAACCTTCCTGCAACCATGAAGCAGGAGCTTGCTAAGAAGCACGCTAAGCTCTTCGTTATCGACGCTATAAAAATTGCTCAAGGCATCGGTCTTGGCGGAAGAACCAACGCTATCATGCAAGCTGCTTTCTTCAAAATGAACCCTGAAATCATGCCTTACGCTGAGGCTGAGGACTGGATGAAGCAGTACGTTAAGAAGTCTTACGGAAAGAAGGGCGACGCAGTTGTTAACATGAACTACGCTGCAATCGACAAGGCATCTTCTGAACTTATCGAAATCGCCGTTCCCGCTGAATGGGCTACCGCAACCGACGGCGCTGCTCCTGCAAAAGTTGCTGACGATAAATACTTCAAAGAAGTTGTTCACCCCATCCTTACCTTAAAGGGCGACAAACTTCCTGCATCTGCATTTAACGCTGACGGCTCTGTACCTACTGGTACTACTAGATTTGAAAAGCGCGGTGTTGCAGTTAAG
>JAZNDO010000081.1:0-6170 GCA_045588105.1 Christensenellaceae bacterium
CCCTTCCTATTGTCATTCTGGAGAAACGTTAGTTTCGATAGAATCTACGCTTACCAAGTGCATTTAAAGGTTTAGATGCGAGGGAGCGTGACGCTCCACCCTTCCTGTTGTCATTCTGGAGAAACGTTAGTTTCGATAGAATCTACTCTTACCAAGTGGATTTAAAGGTTTAGATGCAAGGTAGGCAAGGCTCGCAAATTGATATTGGATGGGATAGACCTCTGTGGTCATCACAGTCAAAAGCAATTTGCAGAAACACCGCATACCGAAGCATATAAGCCTTTAAAAAATGGGCGGAAAGCCTTATCGCCCTTCCGCCCACCGTTTTTATATTTTTTGCTTAATTAAGCCTTTGCTTGCTCTTTAATCTTTTTGATTTTTTTAACAGGCTTTTTGTTTTCTTGCTTGAAAAGCTTTCTTAACTGTACCCAAGTTGATGCAGATAATAATACAGAAGAATATAAACCTGCAACTAAACCGAAGATAATTGGGAATGCGAAATCTCTTATAGACGCATTACCGAAGATTGCAAGACAAACAATCATAACTAAAGAAGTTAAGGTTGTAAGAATCGACCTTGACATAGTGCTCGTAATTGCATCTTCAGCAATTTCAGCATCGGTTTTTTCAAGGTTAGAAGGAAGAACTGCAAGCTCTCTTACTCTGTCGAATACAACGATTGTTGCGTTGATCGAGTAACCGATTATCGTAATAACGGCTGCAACGAAGGTCATATTTACAGGAATTTGGAAAATTGTAGTAAGAGCGAACATTATAAGAACGTCGTGTAAAAGAGCTATAATTGCCGATACACCTGCTAAAAGGTTGAATCTGAGAGCAATATAAGCCAAAATAACTACAACGGCAACCGAAACTGCAATTACAGCGTTTCTTACGATGTAATCCTTAACGTCGTCGCCGATAGTGTGGCTTTGAACCTCTACGCCGCCGTATTCTTTACCCTCTAAATATTCTACAAGCTCTTCTTCCAATAAAGAAATTTCGTCGCTTGCAACCTTAGTTCCGTCTTTATGCTCGGGTCTTAAACGGTAAGTGAATGTCGTAGCGCCTGCACCTGAGGTTTGAGGCTCGCCGTCAACTACGTATGCGTATTTGTTTACGTTGCCGCCGTTGAAGAAATCAGCTACGTGACCTTTAAAATTAGCGTCGTTTCCGCTCGTGTAAGAAATCTCAACGCTTGAACCGCCGCTGAATTCAACGCCAAAGTTCATATGACGGATAAATAACATATCTACAAGACCTGCTAAAATAATAACAGTGCTTACGATAACGAATATCCAATATTTTTTAACGAGACCTAAATTTTTACCCTTAAAATTCAAGTTCAACATTATGCATCCCTCCTTTTAAGACCTAAAAATTTCTCTTCGTCCTTAGCGAGAGGTCTTACAACCTTGATAAGCCATCTCGTTATAACGACTGCGGTGAACATTGATACGAGTACACCGAGGAAGAGGGTTATTGCAAAGCCCTTGATTGAGCCCGCGCAAAGTACCCAAAGAACTATTGCCGCTAAAACCGTAGTAACGTTAGAGTCTAATACGGTAACGACTGCTCTTTTGAAGCCGGCGTTAATTGATGCCGTTGCAGTCTTGCCGTTTTCGTATTCTTCTTTAATACGGTCGAAGATAATGACGTTAGCGTCAACAGCCATACCCATTGAAAGAACGATACCTGCGATACCGGGGAAGGTAAGCTGTACCCATGGGAATATTGCGAGAACGCAAGTATATAAAATAACGAAAATCATAAGAGCTACAGACGCTGCAATACCGAAGCCGCCGTAGAAGGCAATGAGAATTGCTATAACCACAACGAGACCGATACCTGCCGCCATCATTGCGCTGCCCAATACGCCTTCACCTAACGTTGCGCTCATCTTTTGAGTCGCGCCGATATCGAATTCGATATCAAGTGAACCGCTCTTAATAACCGAAGCTATAGTCTTAGCCTCTTCAATCGTCTCAATACCGGTTATTTCAGCATTGGGGCTGTCGATTTTTTGGCTAACCGTAGGAGCAGAAACAACGCTGTCGCCAAGATAAATACTAAGCTTGTTATCGTCGTATCCGGCAACCTTTTCGGTAGCGTCCGCAAAAGACTTTTGACCTTCGCTCGTAAACTCTAAAACTACGATAGGATTACCGTCGTTGTCGTATCCTGCCTGAGCATTTCTAATAGCTTGCTTGCCGTATACCAAAATGGTATTATCGTATGCTCTGAAGGTAAGCTCGCCTTGGTCACCTATAAGGTTCATTACGTCCTCAGCATTGTCAACCTCGGGAATTTCAACTCTAAGCTTAGTGTTGTCTTCAGTTGTGATAGTAGCCTCGGTATATCCGTTGTCATCGAGTCTTTTTCTTAACGTTTCTTTTGCTGCTTCCAACGCGTCTGCGTCAACCTCAGCGCCGTCTTTAGGCTCTAATACAGCATAATATCCACCGTTTAAGTCAATACCTTTACCTATAACGCCAAAAATTCCGTTGTAGTCGTAAATACTACCAAACGGAACGGGACCGGACGCAAAGCACGCCAAGCCCATAAATGCGATAAGTATTGCCAAAACAGTAAGAATTACTATTGATTTGCACTTACTCATTCTTGCCTCCTGCTTATTAAGCATTTTGTCTTGTTACTTACTCGTCCCGCGCGTGCGATACGCCCACGCTTAGACTTAATATACTATTATATTATATAACTTAGAGGCATTTTAGTCAATAAAAATGAGGGAGTTTTTTTAATATTATTAAAAATTTTTAGCTCGAAATCAATTATGCAAGCCTGCAGACGAGCATACCCGATATTATACCGAACAGACAGCCGAATACAAGGTCTAAAAAAACGGTAATCCAAGAGGTGACTGCGCCCGCAATCAAGGCAAACAGCAAAATTGATAAAAGTGCCGAAAAAAGACCTATAAGCCCACCTTTTATAAAATATTTATCATTTCTCACAGAAAAAACGCACCCTAAAAATACCGAAACAAGCTTTATGATTTGATTTACAGGACTTATAACCTTATCGGTTAAACCGGTTACGCTTAAGACAAACGCAAATATCAAAACGCTGATAAGAGTTACCAGCACCGATATGATTATACCTTTAACCGTTTGTAATAAAAAACCGTTTTCGCTTTCATTTAAAGTCATATAAAAAACCTCCACACGTTAATTTATGCGGAGGCTTAATATTTAATTACTCGTCATTTGCGGTTTATTCAGCCGATTCTTCTTTAGTTTCGTCGGCTACTTCATCTGCAGTCTCGTCAACGATTTCTTCTTTAGTCTCGTCAACTACGTCTTCCTTAGCTTCCTCAACCGCGTTGTCTGCGGTTTCTTCAAAAACGTCCTCTTGAACAGGCTCCTCAGCCGGAGCATTGGGGTCTTCAGAGGAATAAATAGCAACCTTGTCAAACTTTAAGTAGCATGGGAACGCATCGCTGCCTGTTTGTAATACGAAGGTGTTAGCCTCGTTATCAACCTCAACGACAGTACCCATAATACCGCCGATGGTGGTAACCTTAAAGCCCGGCTCGATAGCGTTTCTCTTTTCTCTTTCAGCTTCGATTTGCGCTCTTCTCTTTTTATTGTTCATAGCGTTGCTTGCTATAATAAAAACGATAAGAACACCCATCAAAATCCAAAACCAAGGGAAGGTGTCATTGCCGTTACCCGTACCTGCGCTCGTTGATTCAACAGCGCTTAACAAATTAAATATCATAATTATCTCCTTTTAAAACGTAATCGTTTTTCAATACCCTTATATAATAAGGGTTTTTTCGTTTTTATGCAAGGCTTTTTATTGCCAAATACAAATTTTTACAAGTCTTACACAATTTTATCGACAAATTTAGAAATTTGAGCCGTTAAAATCGTATTTTTTATAAAATTCCTGTCTGAAATCCTTGAAGTATCCGCCTAATATCGACTCTCTTATACCCTTCATAAGCTTCGTAAGATAAGTGATATTGTGAAGACTGAGCAGCATACCGCCCATCATTTCGCCTACGTTTATCATATGGCGAAGGTAAGCCTTGGTATAATTTCTGCAGCAATAGCAATCGCACTCGGGGTCAAGCGGAGTAAAGTCCTCTTTATATTTGCCGTTTCTTACAACGACTCTGCCCCTTGACGTCATAGCCGTGCCGTTTCGGGCGATTCTCGTTGCCAAAACGCAGTCGAACATATCAATGCCCCTCATAACGCCCTCTACCAGGCAGTCGGGACTGCCCACGCCCATAAGATATCTTGGTATGTGGGTAGGATAATGAGGAAGAAGGTCGTCCATTACGTCGTACATTACGTCCTTTGGCTCGCCTACCGAAAGACCGCCTATTGCTATACCGTGTTTAGCGTAAGGAACCGTTTCCTTTAAGGATATTTTTCTCAAATCCTTGAAAACGTTACCCTGCACGATTGGGAAAAGGGCTTGCTCCTCGTTCTTGTGATGGTTGTAGCATCTGTCGAGCCACGCAAGAGTCCTTTTCATAGCAACGGTGCTTGCCTTATAGTCCGCGCCGTATTCGCTGCATTGGTCAAACGCCATAATAATATCCGCGCCGAGATTATTTTCTATCTCCATCGCTCTTTCGGGAGTAATCAAATGCTTACTGCCGTCAACGTTGGACCTAAACGTAACGCCCTCGTCCTTAATGTTGTTAAGCTTAGCAAGCGAGAAAACCTGGAACCCACCGCTATCCGTTAAAATAGGTCTGTCCCAGTTCATAAATTTATGAAGTCCGCCCGCCTTTTTTACAAGCTCGTCACCGGGGCGCATATACAAGTGATAGGTGTTTGCAAGTATAATTTGCGAGCCTGCCTCCTTTAAATCGCGAGGAAACACGCCCTTTACCGTAGCTTGAGTACCTACGGGCATATATACGGGAGTTTCTATGTCGCCGTGAGGAGTATGAAGTATACCTGCTCTCGCGCCCGTTTCGCTGTCCTGTTTTATAGTTTCAAAATAAAATTTTTCCATAATTAAATAATCATCATTGAGTCGCCGAAGGAAAAGAATCTATACCTTTCTTCTACGGCAATTTTATATAGCTCCAAGGTTTTTTCTCTTGTCGATAAAGCGGACACGAGCATAATCAAGGTGCTTTCGGGAAGGTGAAAATTGGTTATAAGACTGTCTACCACCTTAAACTTATACGGCGGATAAATAAAAATACTCGTATCCCCCGAAACAGCGTTTACCGTACCGTCCCCGTTTGCCGCACTCTCTAAGGTGCGGACACTCGTAGTTCCTACGGCAATTACCCTTCTGCCTTCTTTCTTCGCTCTGTTGATTTTTTGAGCGTTTTCCTCGTTTATTTCAAAATACTCAGTGTGCATTTTGTGGTCGGAAAGGTTATCCGCCTTTACGGGTCTGAAGGTTCCAAGCCCTACGTTTAGGTTTACCTCGGCAAACTCAACTCCCTTTTGCTTTAAACGCTCTATAAGCTCTTTTGTAAAGTGCAAGCCTGCCGTCGGCGCGGCTGCCGAGCCTTCTTTCTTACAGTATACCGTTTGATATCTGCTTTGGTCCTTAAGCTTTTCGCGAATATACGGAGGGAGAGGCATTTCGCCTACTCTTGATAAAATATCCTCGAATACTCCGTCGAAAATAAAACGGACAATTCTGCCGCCCTCCTCGGTGCGAGAAACTATTTCAACCGAAAGCTCGTCGTTGATTTTTAAAACAACGCCCTCTTTACATTTCTTGCCCGGCTTAACCAAAACCTCCCACTCGGTTAAATCTCTTCTCTTTAAGAGCAGGACCTCAACCTTGCCGCCGTGCTCGGTATGAGCAAAAATTCTTGCAGGATAGACCTTCGTGGTATTTATAACCAAAAGGTCGCCCTTATTTAAAAAATCGTATACGTCCCTGAAATGCTTGTGGCTCACGCTATCCGTTTTTCTATCGTACACGAAAAGCCTTGAGCTGTCTCTCGGCTCTACGGGATTTTGCGCTATAAGCTCATCGGGAAGCTCGTAATAAAAATCGCTGGTTTTTAACATATTATTCTTCGTCGAATATAGAAATCTGGTCTTTTATTTTAGTAGGAATAGGCTTGCCCAAATGCTCGTAAGCCTTTCTCATTGCAATTCTACCCCTTGGGCTTCTTGAAATAAAGCCAAGCTGAAGAAGATAGGGCTCGTAAACGT
>JAZNDO010000082.1:0-2055 GCA_045588105.1 Christensenellaceae bacterium
GTGCTTAAGCGCCCAATGGCACTTAGGGTCGTAGCCCTCGGGCAGGTTTTCGTTTTCGCTCAAAAGCTCCTCGGCGGTAAAGCCGTAAAACCTGAGTAGCCAGTCGGCTTGATAAAGTCTGTGCTCTCTGAGTAGTCCTACGGGGTTAGTAGGGAGTAAGGAGTTGCTTTCGTTAGTAGGCACGTACGAGGAAAAATAAACTCTTTTTAATGAGTATTTGTTGTATAACCCTTGGGTAAGTCTAACTATTTGTCCGTCCGACTCCGGCGAAGCTCCCACAATCATTTGGGTAGTTTGTCCGGCAGGTAAAAACTTGTTATATTTCATAGATACGGCTTGCCGTTTTTCATTTGCCATATAGCCCATCGGGGTGAGAATGCCCATCTTGCTTTTTTGGGGAGCTAAAAGCTTAAGGCTTCTCTCCGACGGGAGCTCTATATTAAAGCTCATTCTGTCTACGTATTCGCCTGCCCTCATAATCAGCTTTTGGTCTGCAGAGGGTATTCCCTTTAAATGAATATATCCGTTAAAGCGGTGTAGCTTTCTAAGGCGAATAACCGTATCTAAAAGCTTTTCCATAGTCGTATCGGGATTTTGGTCAACCGCTGAAGAAAGGAACAGCCCTTCTATCATATTCCGTCTGTAAAAACTTATGACTAATTCGCAAATTTCTTCGGGGGTTGCTTCGGCTCTCGGTACGTCGTTGCTACGGCGATTTGCACAGTATTGACAGTCGTATGAGCACTTGTTCGTAAGTAGTATTTTAAGTAGAGAAATACACCTTCCGTCCTCGGTAAAGGAGTGGCAAATGCCCCCTATATTGGCGTTGCCTACGCCTCCTCTTACGTTTCGCCTTGACGAGCCTGAGGAAGAGCAGGAAACGTCGTATTTTGCGCTTTCCGTTAAAATTTTTAATCTTTCGTAGTCAATCATATTAAGCGCAACCTCTCTTAAAAAAGCCCTCTGTCTTTAAATTCAATTTGCAAAATCTCAGATAAATACTGCGATTTATATGTATTTATGCAAAAGCGAACAAATGTTCGTTTTCTACATTATACTACGGTCGAACGTAAATGTCAAACAAATGTTCGTATTTTCTTAAAAATTTTTTAAAATAATAAAAGCGAGCTTTTTGCTCGCTTTTATCGTTAAATCGTATCCGTGGTATTATTGCAGCTGCAACAGCAGTTAGTCGTCGTTTCCAACGCAAGCAAGAGAAGCAGTTGAGTGAGAGAAATCGAGCCGTTTGAATAGAGTAAAAATAAAATGCCTAATAAAACAATACTATCGTTAAACATAAAATCTCCAAAAGGTTACAAAACCTAATCTAAAAATACTTTATGCGACAAAATCTTTTATTATGCAAAATTGACAAAAAGGCAACTAAATTTTAAAATATAAGTATGAGTAACGCATATTTAAAATTAAATGAAAAGACAGGCTCTATGGTGGAAAGCTACGTGCCCGACGGAGAGCTTTTAGAGGAGCTTACGGGCATATTTTCGGTTTTTTCAGACAAGACGAGGCTTAGAATTTTATCCTCCTTAACGATAACGGATATGTGCGTCAGCGATATATCCTCGGTATTAAAAATAAATCAAACGACTGTTTCTCACCAACTGCGACTTTTAAGAAATTTAGGCGCTGTAAACTGTTATAGGTGCGGAAAGATTGTTTATTATTCTTTAAAAGACGAGCTGCTTGGCGAAATACTGTTAAAAGGAATAGAGTTCTTAAGCAAATAAAGGCTTATATGCTGTGGTATGCGTCGTTACTGCAAATTGTCCTTGACTGGGATGACCACAGAGGTCTATCCCATCCAATGCCAAATTGCGAGCCTTGCCTACCTTGCATCTAAGCCTTTATTTTATATAATTATTGGTAATACGTTGTAACAATGCAAATTGTCCTTGACTGGGATGACCACAGAGGTCTATCCCATCCAATGCCAATTTGCGAGCCTTGCCTACCTTGCATCTAAGCTTTTATTTTATATAATTATTGGTAATACGTTGTAACAAATCTTAAATAAAAAGCGCCGACGCGAAATTTTGC
>JAZNDO010000083.1:0-3729 GCA_045588105.1 Christensenellaceae bacterium
TTTTATGATATATCAGATTCAAACCAAGTTCAGGGACGAACCGAGAGCAAGGGGCGGTCTTATCAGGGTAAGAGAATTTACTATGAAGGACGCGTACTCCTTCCATACCTCACAGGAGGATTTAGAGACCTATTACGACGAATGCTTTAAGGCGTACGAGCGCATCTTCAAGCGCGCAGGCGCAAAAAACGTCGTTGCCGTAAAGAGCGACAGCGGTATGATGGGCGGTAAAATTTCTCACGAATTTATGCTCCTTACCGATATTGGCGAGGACACACTTGCAATTTGCTCAAACGAGGAGTGTGATTACAGGGCAAATATGGAGGTTGCCGACTGTATAACTCACGAAATCGAAAGCACGGTTGAAAGCCTTGAGGAAATTGCAACCCCGAACGTTAAGACGATTGAAGGTCTTAAGAGGGTTTTAGGCGTAGACCCAACGAGATTATGCAAGGCTGTCGTATACCAAGAAAATGCTACCGACGGATATATCGTTGTATTTATCAGAGGAGATTTAGAGGTTAACGAAACCAAGCTTCGCAATCATTTGAAGACTGAGGTTCATCCTGCAAGCGGTATCAGCGAGGAGTCGGGTATTGTAGCCGGCTTTATCGGTCCTGTTGGCTTTAAAGGTAATGCAAAGGTCGTTTTCGATAAGTCCTTGATGGGTATTGAGAGCTTCGTTTGCGGCGCAAACAAGGTTGATACTCACTTAAAGGGTATGAATATCGCACGCGACGTAGGCGAGGTTGAATACGTTGAGGTGGCTAAGGCGTACAACGGAGGAATATGCCCTGTTTGCGGTAAGCCGACCATAACCTTAAAAAGAGGAGTAGAGATTGGTAATATCTTCCAGCTTGGCACAAAATATACCGAATCTATGAATATGACCTACGTTGATACGGACGGTGAAAGAAAGCATCCTATCATGGGCTGTTATGGAATTGGCGTAGGAAGACTCGTCGCTACGATTTGCGAGGAACAACATGACGATTACGGTCCTATATGGCCTATTTCCATTGCTCCTTGGCAGGTTGAGATATGCTGTCTTCAAGCTACGGACGAGAGTGTAAAGGCAGTTTCAGACAAGCTCTATAAAGATTTAAATGATGCAGGAATAGAGGTTCTTTACGATGAAAGAGACGTAAGAGCAGGCTCTATGTTTGCTGACGCAGACCTCTTTGGCGTGCCTGTAAGAGCGGTCGTAAGCCGTAAGACGTGCGAAAGAGGAGTCGTTGAGGTTTCCTTTAGAAACAAGACCTTTAAGGGCGAGGTTTCCATGCAGACGGCATGTCAGGATATTATTGATTTGGTAAATAAATTAAGGGCAGAATTGGAAAAATAATTTAGTTATGAGGCAAAAAAGAGTTAAAAATCCGAACGGGTGTAGCGTTCGTTTATATAATCCTAATAGATTTAACGGAATGGATGCAGGCATTTGTTACGTTTTGATTTTGCTTGTCTTTTTTGCTTTGCCCTACGCTATGAGCTATTTTATCGGCGATTTTCTAAAAGAGGTCATTCAATACGATACCTTGGGATACAGCGTTATAAGCGTAACTATATCGCAGACGGCTATTTTTGCCGTTGCCCTTATATATTGCTTAATCAGAAGGGTAAATCCGTTTTCGGGCGGTGGATATAAGGCGTCGTTTGACACGGTTCACGTCCTTATGGCTACTATGCTTATGATAGGCGTAATGATGCTGTTTTATTTTACACACCTTCAGTTTTACGATTATGCGTCTGAATTGGTCGGACCGACGCAGAACGTTGAACAGAAAATCAGTCCGTTTACCATATTGTTTGCCGTTATATATTTTCTTGAGGTCGCTATTTTACCGGCAATTGCCGAGGAAATGCTGTTCCGCGGTATTATAATGCGTGGATTGGAGCAGTTTGGCGGTCTTTTCGCCGTAATATGCTCCTCTGCAATGTTTTCGCTTATGCACGGCAATTTCGGCCAAATCGTATTGCAGTTTATAGGCGGCTTGGCAATCGGGTTCGTCGTTTACGTTACTAAAAACTATTTACTCGGATGCATAATGCATTTTGTAAACAACGCGTTTTCCGTCGTTTATACCTTTTTAATCACGCCGTTATTCAGCGGTCCGATAAGTATAAAAATAACTGCGGTAACAGGCGCTGCAACTATAATCTTGGGCGTTGCGTTTTGTCTTGTTGGCGGCATTTATTTCGTATCTATGCTTTTTGAGAAGCAGAAGAATAAGATTCTAAACAAAGCCTCGTCAAGCATATACGAAAAAAAGAGGTATTACCAAATTAAAATCGGTGAAGAAGAGAGACTTGTGCCGTCGGAGCTTGTTCCGACTCTTAGGGTAAAAAGAGCTTTTGACGATAGATTATTCGTTATAAACGGCAAATACAGAAGAATAAATTGTCAATCAAGAAGCGTAGCCTCTTACTTGGTTATAGGTATTGGTGTCGTCTTGGCAACGGTTATGCTGTTTTTAGGCTTATGAGGTTTATTTAATGATATACGGTATTTTTAGCTTACTAAATGGAGTTTTTATGCAATTGTTAGGGCTTAACGTCGGTGTTACGGCCTACGGATATATAACGTTTATGATTGCCGTCCTTTGCATAGAATTATTGATTTTTGCATTATTTTATACTTTTAGAAGTATAGGTCTTTATAAAATGGCTAAGAGCTGCAATTTAGAAAGACCGTGGAAGGCAATAATTCCGTTTTTTGGAATTTACTATTGCTATAAGCTTGCGCCGACAAGCAAATTTATAAAGAAAAAATTACCCATATACGTCATTGCAATTGTTTGCGGCGCATTTTATTTGTTAGCAAGCATATTGATTGACGTATTATACGGTATCCCGGCAATATTTAAGCTTGTTGAATATGCAACGCAATTTGGGGAGAGAGCCGTTTTAAAACAGTATTTCGCAATGTCAATTTTTGGGTTTGGTTCAACCTTTGCTCAATTATTGTACAGCTATTTAAGCTTGACAAGCTTGCTGTATACCGTATTTATGTTTATAGTATACAGAACACTTTATATGAGCTATACGATGCAAAAAGCAAACAGATTTACACTGTTTTCAGTTTTAGTATACCTTATTACCGACTCGTTCTTGCTTTCGGGAATATTTATATTTGCACTCAGAAAAAAACCGCGCATAAATTACGACGCTTACTTTGAATCAAGGGCAAGATGGGCACAGGGACAAGCGAATCCGTACGGAAACAGATACGGCAACAATGGCAATCCTTATTCAACGGGCTCAAATGGCGGACAGTATCAGCAAAGAGATATAAACCCGTTTGAAGAGTTTGACGGAGCTAAAGGCAATTCGTCAAGCAAAAAACATAACGATGATGACGACGGTTTTTTTAATTGATTATGAGTAAAAACGTATCAGCAATTTCAACAGCAACGGGCGTTGGCGGCGTTGCGATAATACGAATAAGCGGAGATACGCCGCTAAGCATAGCCGAGAAGATGTTTAAGCCTCTCGGCAGCGTTGCGGTGCGCGATTTTGAGCCGTATAAGCTGTACGTTGGCGAAATTGACGGAGGTAATTTTACCGATTTCGGTATGTGCGTATATTTTAAAGCGCCTAAAAGCTATACCGGCGAGGATATGATTGAATTTCATTGTCACGGCGGTATTGCCATTACTCAGGGAATTTTAAGAAAGACCTTTGAGCTTGGCGCAATGCCTGCCGGCAAGGGTGAATTTACGAAAAGGGCGT
>JAZNDO010000084.1:0-4130 GCA_045588105.1 Christensenellaceae bacterium
CGTAATCGAGCCGATTGTGCAACAAAGTCAAAGGCTTTTGATTATTGCCGAAGAGGTTGAGGGCGACGCCTTAGCGGCCCTCGTAGTAAACAAGCTTAAAGGCATATTTAACTGCGTGGCAGTTAAAGCGCCGGGCTTCGGCGACAGAAGAAAGGCTATGCTTGAGGATATCGCCATTTTAACGGGCGGTCAAGTAATTTCCTCCGAGCTTGGCTTAGAGTTTAAGGACGTTACGCCCGACATGCTCGGCAGAGCCGGTCAAATCAAGGTAGATAAGGAAAATACCGTTATTATCGACGGCGCAGGCAATGCAAGCGATATAAAGGCAAGAGTTCAATCTATAAAGGCTCAGATTTTAGAAACCTCTTCCGACTACGACAGAGAGAAATTGCAGGAAAGACTTGCAAAGCTTGCAGGCGGCGTGGCAGTAATCAACGTAGGCGCTGCCACCGAGGTTGAAATGAAGGAGAAGAAGCTCAGAATCGAGGACGCTCTCGCAGCGACGAGAGCTGCAGTTGAGGAAGGTATCGTTCCGGGCGGCGGAACTGCTCTTCTCACCGCAATTCCCGCATTAAAGGCTCTTATTTCTAAACTTTCGGGCGACGAAAAGACGGGCGCTCAAATTATTTTGAGAGCAATCGAAGAGCCCGTCAGACAAATTGCTAAAAACGCAGGCCTTGACGGCTCGGTAATTTTAAATACTATTCTTCGTTCTAAAAAGCCTAACTGCGGATTCGACGCTTATAAAAACGAATACGTTGATATGGTCGACGCAGGTATTATCGACCCGACTAAGGTTACCCGTTCTGCTCTTCAGAACGCATCCTCAATCGCATCGACCTTGCTTACGACTGAAAGCATCGTAACAGATATTCCGGAGCCTACTCCTCCTGCGCCTGCAGGCCAAGGCATGGGCGGTATGTACTAAGAACAAAATTTCTACGGTTTAAAACAAAAGGATGGGCGCGTCCATCCTTTTATCATAAAATAAGCAAACGCCCTGAGAAAAATCTTCTCGGGGCGTTTGCTTTGCTACAACCCAAAAATTTATATCATCACACCAAATTATAAAGCTTTTCGTATTTACATTTAAGATAATCGGTATATGCCTTTGGACTGAACGGCTCGCCTAAAATATTTTCTAAAAGCTCGTTGGGCTTATAAAGACAGCCGTGCTTCCAGATGCGCTCCCTGTTCCACTCGTTAATTGGAGCAAAATCACCTGTTTTTAAGCATTTTTCCACGGCAACCGACTCTTTCATTTTTAAAAGGAATTGCGCTCCGTATGCGCTACCAAGCGCGTAAGACGGGAAATAACCTATTCCTCCGCCCGACCAATGGCTGTCTTGCAAAACGCCGTGCTTATCGTCGGGTACGTCAACGCCCAAATACTCCTTATAAAGCTTATTCCACTCTTTTGGTAGGTCTTCAACCTCAAGCTCGCCTGACATAACGCGCTTTTCAAGCTCGTATCTGACTATTACGTGCATACAGTACGTAACCTCGTCAGCCTCGGTGCGAATAAGCGAGGGAGTAACTAAATTAACGGCTTTATAAATATCCTCTGCCGTATATCCCTCCATCTGCTTAGGAAAGCTTTTGCAAATAGTTGGGAAAATATACTCTATAAATTCTCTGCTTCTGCCGAGTAAATTTTCATAAAAACGGCTTTGGCTTTCGTGTATGCCCATAGAAACGCCACCGTCTAAGAAGGTGTATGCCAATCCGTCATCAGAGCCCATATCGTAAAGGGCGTGACCACCCTCGTGAATAACGCTATACATTGACGAAGAAAAATCGTCGCGCTTAAAATTAGTCGTAATTCTGACGTCGTGATGCGAGCCAAGACTCGTGGTAAACGGATGCTCGGTCGTCGCTAATGCGCAATGATTCAGGTCAATTCCGATAGCCTTCATAAGCTCTATCGAGAATTTATGCTGCAAATCCTCCGGAAAATCCCCCTGTAAGCACTTGTTATCAAGCTGTGGCTTTTCGGAAATTTTCTTAATTAAGGGTACGAGCTCAGCCTTTAACGCAGAGAAAAACTCGTCGCATTTTTGCATAGTAAGACCGCTTTCGTACTTATCTAAGCAATAGTCGTAAGGGAGTTTTTCGGGAGCGCAGTATTTGGCAAATTTCTTTTCGGTTTCAAAAATCTTTTTAAGATACGGATAAAAAAGGGCAAAATTGTTAGTCTCTTTTGCAGTATGCCAAACGTCGTCCGCTTCAACCAAAAGCTGTTGATAGCTGACGTACTCGTCCATTGGTATTTTTTGCATATCGCGAATATCCTTTAACGCGACCTCTACCGCTCTTTTTTCTTTAAAGGACAACTCACCATTGTGAGCGTCTAAAAACTCTAAAAGCTCAACGGTTTCCTTGCCCGTTGACAGTAAATAGCTTTCTTTACTTAATACGGAAAGCGTTTGTCCGCGGTTTGCAGTAGTACCCTTTGGCGCAGTGGTTACTCCGTCGTAGAAAATAAGCGATTGTGCGTGATTAAACGCGCTTAATTTTTCCTGTAGCTCTTTAAATCTTTCCAATGCTGTTTTCACGTCCATATTTTTACTCCTGACCATTATATTTTTATTATAAAATATCTTCAAATTTTTGTAAAGAAAATCTAAATATTTCTTTATTTTCTTTTTTATAAAACATGGGTGACAAAAACTTGCCACCCCCGTTTTACAGTTAATCTTTTATCCTATAAATTTTAATTGTTGTCTGTTGCTTTATATAATTTGATTGAACCGTGCCCACTTAGCCATTTTGAATTGCTTAAAGACACCACTATGTAATAAACATTACTTCTTTGCACTTCAAACTTCTTTGCTGAACCTGATCCCAAGCTTTCTTTTTCAACATATACTGTATCAATTCTAAATCCTTCTTTGTCAACAATATCGACATATATGCTATCTGAAAAATCTATTATGTACTCCCCACTCTTCGTCGGTTTAAAAACATAGTAACGTGATGTACCACCTAAAAGCCGTATCGAATCCCTCTCATCAAGCTTTATTTGCATTGAAGATTCAATTGATGTTCCATTATAGCGACTACGATACTCATAATTATCCTCGCTATACTCACTACCTACGTTTGCACAGTATAAAGAAACAACTATCAATACTACGACTTGTAAAAAAACTTTAAATTTAGAAAGCCTTAATTCGAGTTTTCTCGCGTTAACCAGTATTAAAATTATGGATAACAAAGCGAGAGCAAGCAAACCGAGCGGTGTTAATAAGAAATATATAACGTAACTTAATCCTGTTAAAAGAAGCCTGATTGCTAAAAAAGGTAGCGCTAAAGATGCAAATCCTAATAACATTCCTCCAAACAAGACTCCAAAAAACAATCCAATCTCAGACTTTTTTATACAGCAAATAAGGAAAATCACATATGCTATAACCTCTAAAACAATAGTTATTATTCCTACCTCTAAGCCTGCGTTTCCGGCGTTGTCTTTTATAAATATCGTAAAAAACGTATCAAATCCGCATTCCGGTATCAAAACTTTTTCAACCCATATGTTCGCACCATTTTTAAGAGCAACGAAACAAAGCACGGTAGAAAGAACAAGACCTATTATTGTTAAAAACCAACACAGCTTAAGCTTTTGTTTGTCTGAAACTTTTGTTTGTCTTAATTGTTTTTCTCTTGAAAGCCTATCGTTTCTCCGCAACACAATTTTTTCAATAGCTCCGTTTATGCTGTCCTTTTCCTTATTTAATCTATTTAAATAATTTTTTCTTTTAGTTTTATAAGTACTACTGTCTGCAATTTTGACCTGCTTAGAAAGAGGCGACGGCGTTTTGCCTTCTAACATATTTTTGTATTTTTTATCAACGTCTGCCAAAATCAACTCTTTAAATTCCATATTAACCTCTCTTGTTTTTCACCGTTAATTTTCATCATCCAATTCTCCGCTGTTTATATGAACATGCTTCGTAATAAGGTATTTTATTAAATCTATCACTCAAAGCAATCATATTTTCTTCAATACAATCTTTTAACTTTTCCTGCAACATCTCTACCGTTTCGACATATCGCCTTATGTCTACTGAAAATTTGCTATCCAAATTATTGATACTTGAAGAAAGCTCTGACACGCATTGATTCGTTAT
>JAZNDO010000085.1:0-12590 GCA_045588105.1 Christensenellaceae bacterium
ATTCATTATATCACCTTTGTTAAAAAAAATAAATATTTTTGTATAATTTCATTTTATCATACCAATTAACATATTTTTTAAAGCGATGACAACTTCTTTGCATAAAAAAACAACCTAAAACTTTCCGTTTTAGGTTGAAAATTGGTGGACGATCAGGGACTCGAACCCTGGACCCACTGATTAAGAGTCAGTTGCTCTACCAACTGAGCTAATCATCCATCATGGTGATCCATCCGCGATTCGAACGCGGGACAACTTGATTAAAAGTCAAGTGCTCTGCCAACTGAGCTAATGGACCTTATTTATTTTTTTGGCTGGGGTGGCAGGATTTGAACCTACGGAGGCTGGAATCAAAATCCAGTGCCTTACCGCTTGGCGACACCCGAATATGTTAATGGGGCGGGAGATGGGAGTCGAACCCACGGCCTTCAGGACCACAATCTGACGCGCTAACCTACTGTGCTACTCCCGCCATTTGCTGGCGCGCCTGAAGGGATTCGAACCCCTGACACCCGCCTTAGAAGGGCGGTGCTCTATCCAGCTGAGCTACAGGCGCATCTAATGATGTATGTGCCGGCAGAAACCCATTTGACTTTGGAGCGGGTGATGGGAATCGGACCCACGCGACCAGCTTGGAAGGCTGGGGTTCTACCATTGAACTACACCCGCATCACATCCATAATGCTTGATTATTCTATCAAACTTTGACTATAATGTCAAACGTTTTTGACAACTTTTTTAAAAATTTTTTAGTATTTTTTTTGATAGAAAAAATGTCGCGTTTTATAACGAAAAATTCGATATTGTAAAAGGCTTAAGGCTATACACCGTAGAAGAGCCTGTCGTTTATAACAGGGGCAATTTTGTTCTTGTCTATAATTACGTATGCGAAGGTTTTATTTGCGGAACACTTTTGAAGAGTGCCCGGATTTACAAATAAAATTCCATCCTGCTTTTTAATTTCGGCAACGTGCGTGTGTCCGTAAAAAACAACGGAGCAGTTTTCCTGCTTTGCTTTTTCCGTTAACTTGTCAAGCCCTCTTTTTGCTCCGTATAAGTCGCCGTGCGTTGCAAAAATTTTATGCTCGCCAATTTGTACAACGAGGTCCTTATTGTTGCCCCAGTCGCAATTTCCGTGCACGCGATAAAGCTTGTCCTTTAAAACGTGCGCGTAATTTTTTATATCGTCATAATGGTCGCCAAGGTGAAAAACGTAGTCGCTTTCCAAAATAATCTGCGCCATTTTGTCAATTGCCGAAAGGTTGCCGTGAGTGTCGGATATTACGGTAATTTTTATCATAAGTTGCTCAATAAGTCGATTAAACCGCGGTAACGGTGGCTGACCTTGTTCTTTTCTTCGTCGCTTGCCAAGCCAAAGCTTATACCTAAATCATCCGAAATAAAGATGCAGTCGTAGCCAAATCCGTTTGTTCCTTGCTCCTCATAGCCTATAACGCCGTGGGTTTCGCCGATGCCGACAACCTCACTTCCGTCAGGTCTGACCAAAACGATAGCGCTTACGAATTTTGCCCTTCTGTTTTGCTTGCCTTCTAAGCTTTTTAAAAGCAAATCTCTATTCGCTTTGTCGTTGCCGTGGCCGCCTGCGTATCTTGCGGAATATATTCCGGGCGCGCCGTCTAACGCCTCTACGCAAAGACCGCTATCGTCGGCTAAGGCGCATACTCCAAAGGCCTTTGCTATTGTTTGGGCCTTAATTTTTGCATTTTCATAAAAAGTGTTGCCGTCCTCTACGATATCCTCATAAAAGCCCATTTCGCCCATGGAAACAACCTCGTATTTATCCTTCAAGATTGATTTAATTTCTTTAAGCTTGCCTTTGTTGTTTGACGCTACTACTAATTTTTCCATATTCCATACTCCGATTATATTATAGCAAAAAATTACAAAAAAGTAAACAATTTTGCGCGCATACTTATTTTCTACCGTGAGTAGAGTAGCTTGAGCCAAGTCTACTGAGCGGAAATAAGGTTTAGAGAGTTTTTTTGCTCGATTAGGATGCGTTTATATCAAATATATAATATAATATTGTTGTAAAATCAAGAAAATTAAATGGCTTGGCGGTCAATTTTTTGTGTTATGAGAATAATGCCTAAAATCAGCAGCAAGCTTGAAACTAAGGAGGATTATGAAATTTAAAATCATTACAGATTCCACGGCGAATTTGCAAACAGACTTTTGTAAACAGCACGACGTTTCTGTCGTTACTCTTTATTATCTTATAAACGGCGAAGCGCATCCTGCGTATAAAACCGACGAGCCGCAGCTTTTAAAAAGCTTTTATCAGACTATAAAGGATAAGCCCAAGCTTTCCACCTCATGCGCCAATCAAGAGCAATATTACGACGAGTTTGTAAAATCGGCAAGGGAAGGGATTTCCGTTCTTTATATAGGCTTTTCCTCGGGTGTCAGCGCCTCTTTTTCGACTGCGGTTATGGCAAAGGAAGCCGTGCTCGGCGAATATCCCAACGCGCAAATTTTCTGCGCAGACACCTTAACGGGCTCTTACGGTCAAGGCTATTTCGTTGAGCAGGCGGTAAGGATGAGAAATGAGGGGAAAGACGTGGGCGAGGTTTTCGACTATATTATAAATGAAAGGAGAAGATTAAAAACCTACGTTACCGTTGACGATTTGTATTATTTGCATCAAGGGGGAAGAATTCCGACCATCCTCTATAAATTAGGCTCACTTATAAAGATAAAGCCGATAATAAAGGTAAACGAAGAGGGTAGCTTAACCTCTGTCGGTAAGGTTATATCGCGTAAGCAGTCGTTAAATCATCTCGTTGGCGTAATTAAAGATGAAATTGACGACGCTGAAAGTTCAACGGTGTATATTGCTCACGCAGATTGCGAGGAGGATGCAATCCTGCTTGCAGACAAAATAAAGGAATTTGGTGTAAAAGAGGTTAAGGTAGGCTTGCTTGAGGCTGTAATAGGCTCGCATACGGGTATAGGTGGAGTTGCCGTGTTCTTTTTATCGAAACAATAATATAAAACAAAAGGCAAAACCAATCATTAGGGTTTTGCCTTTTATCATATAGAAGTGTAATAATCGACTTATAGCGAGATTTCTGCATAAAGCATAAGCATTGCAACAGCCGTGATAGAAGCTGTTTCGGTGCGAAGTATTCGTTTGCCGAGAGAAATTATCTTCGCGCCCATCTCTCTTGCTTTTTCGATTTCTTTATCGTCAAAGCCGCCCTCGGGACCTATAAGAACGCCGATTTTCATACCCGACCTTATTTCCCGTAAAGAGTCAACGGTATCCTGCATGCCGTTTTTACTTTCGTAAGGAAGGATAAGTACGTCCAGCTCCTTAGCCATATCAAGAGCCACGCCGTAAGGAACGGCTGCTTCGACTGTTGGTATAGAGGTGCGCTTGCTTTGCTTTGACGCGCTCTCTGCAATCGCCTGCCATCTTGCCGTTTTTCCGTCCTTCTTTTTCTGGTCAAGCTTAACTATAGAGCGAGCCATTTCAACAGGGATGATTTTATTAACGCCAAGCTCGACGGTCTTTTGAATAATAAGCTCAAGTTTGTCGGCTTTTGGAAGACCCTGAAAAAGATGAATTTCAATAGGGAGAGAGGTGTCCTGATAATTTTCCTCTATGATTTTTGCAACGATTGAGTCGTTTTCAAAATCTTCAAGATCGCAAAGGTGGCTTGCTCCGCCTTGGCTGACTAAAAATCTTTCGCCCTTTTTCATCCGCAAAACGTTCTTTATGTGGTTATAGTCGCCTCCGGTAAGGTAAAACTTGCCGTTGTTTTTTTGATTTTCGGTAAAAAAATTATACATAACGTAATCATTATATCAAAAATTTACCGTCTTTACAATAAAAATAAAGGACTAATAAGCAAAATATTGACTGTTTGATATAAAATGTGATACAATAATAGTATATTTGCGGTAAATAAAAATAAAATATACAGAGCGAAAATTTAGGTAGCTTATGAAAAAATTGAGTAAGAGGAAAAGGTTTATCATAATAATTTTAAGTGTAGTATTCGCGTTGATTTTAGGAATTTCCACGTGGGGAGTTATTGAAAACAATTCTCCAAGGCTGACTAAATATACGGTAAAAAGCAGTAATTTGCCTGACTCCTTCAAGGGCTATAAAATAGCTCAGATTTCAGATTTGCACAACGCTGAAATAGGCGAGGGCAATAAAAAGGTGTTAGAGCTTTTGACCTTGGCAGACCCCGATATAATTCTTTTGACCGGTGATTTGATTGATTCAAGAAAAACCAAAATCGACGTTGCCGTCGAATTTGCGAAAAAGGCTTGCGAAATTGCACCGTGTTATTATTCGGCAGGCAATCACGAATCAAGGCTTGATGATTTCGGCGGATTTGTCAGGCAGCTTGAAAGCGTCGGAGTTACCGTGTTGCAAAATCAAAAGGTCAGGCTTATGGATGAAGCCGAATATATAACTCTTATAGGTATTACCGACCCTGCCTTTGTCAATGGGTATCCAAGCGACGGGGACGGCGAGTATATGGAAAAAACGCTCTCCAAATTATCATCGTCTTCTGATGAATTCAGGATAGTGTTATCTCATAGACCTGAGCTTTTAGATGCGTATTCAAAATGCGATTCGGACGTTGTGTTTAGCGGTCACGCTCATGGCGGACAGTTTATTCTTCCACTTATAGGCGGACTTTTTGCGCCGGGTCAAGGCTTTTTCCCGAAATACACGCAAGGCGTAATTACGGAGGGGAAAACCAATTTGGTTATAAGCAGAGGCGTTGGAAACAGCTCGTTTCCGTTCAGATTGAATAACCGACCCGAGGTTGTTTTAGTTGAGCTTCAAAAGTAAAAGTTTTTATATAAAACGTAAAAAGGCGACGGAAATTTCCGTCGCCTGATTTAATTTAAAATTATAAAAGAGGGATTTTTGCAAGATAGATAACGTCGCTTCTGTCAGCCGCGTCGCCTTCAGCCAAAACGAAGGCCTTTTTGTGTACGGTGCCGCCTGCCTTTTCAACGAGTGCTTCAATTCCCTTAAGGCTTGCCCCGGTAGATATTACGTCGTCGACGATTCCTACCTTTTTACCGCGAATCAGCTCTACGTCATGCTTTGAAAGATAAAGCTTTTGCGGCTCGCCGGTAGTGATTGAGCTTTCGTATTCAACGCAAATTCCGTCTTGCATATAGAGCTTTTTGCTTTTTCTTGCAACGGCGTAAAGCTTGTGACCAAGCTCTCGCGCAACGACGTGGCAAAGCTGCAAGCCCTTAGATTCGGCAGTAATGACGACCTCGCAGTCACATAAATGCTTGGCAAGTGATTTTCCGCAATGCTCAGTCATTTCAGACGCCCCGTGAAGATTGAAAAAACAGATTTTTATTCCTGACGGTAAGGGCAGTATCGGTAATTCGGCGTTAAAGCCTGCAATGTTAAGCTTGTAAAATTCTGACATAATTCACCTCTTAAAAATATAATATCACTTTGCGTGGTTTATTTCAACTAAAATTTCAACAAAATATTATATTTTTATATTTTCAAGAGTATATTACTAATGAAAAATTTTCAATTCTCTATTTAAGGACGGTGTGTATTGCAAACTCATTTTTTAACGGCTTACGAGGTGTCAAAAAAGCTTGATACGAGTATAGAGAGGGGGATAACGAAAGACTCCGTTGAGCGAAGAAGGGATCTTTACGGCAAAAATCAAATGTCCCCCAAAAAGGCTAAACCATTTATTAAACGACTTATAGATGCGCTTTCAGAGCCTACGCTGTTGATTTTGGAGTTTGCGTGGGCTGTTACCTTAGGAGTAAATATCGGCAAGTATTTCAAAAACGGCAACGGGGAGTTTTTGGAGTGTATTGGAATCTTAATCGCAATTACTCTCGCCGCCTCGCTTACTCTTATTATGGAAGGAAAATCTCAACGTGCCTTTGAAATGCTTGGCAAAGTCTATTCTAAAACGAGCGTAAAGGTTATAAGAGAAGGGACTGTAATTTTAGTTTCTAAGGACGATATTGTATGCGGTGACGTCGTTATTTTGGAAACGGGGGATAAGATTGTCGCAGACGGAAGGGTCGTTGAAGCAAACGGCTTAAAGGTTGACGAGTCGATGCTCACAGGCGAAAGCGACAGGGTGGAAAAATTTGCGCAAAAGGTATATAAAGAAAACACCCCTTTGGCTGAAAGGCTCAATACGGTGTATTCGGGAACCTTCGTTGGTAGCGGCAGCGGAAAAATGATTGTAACAGCCGTAGGCGATAACGCTGAGCTTGGAAAAATTGCGAGCGCGTTGGGCGACAAAAGCATGGATACGGCACCTCTCAATCAAAAGCTTAACAGACTAGGTAAAATTATAACCGTAATAGGCGCGCTCGCCTCAACTGCTGTCTTTTTATTGTCCGTTTTAAGACTTGTAATTTTAAATCAAGTAAGCTTTTTTACCGTTCAGGATGCGTTTTTAGAGGCGATAGTGTTAATCGTTGCGGCTGTGCCGGAGGGGATGCCGTCCACGGCGGCTATTTCTCTTACCTTGAACGTTGTCAAGCTTGCAAGGTCAAACGCTCTTATAAGAAAGTTGGTCGCTGCCGAAACCTCGGGGTGTATAAGTGTGATATGCTCGGATAAAACCGGTACTTTAACACAAAACGTAATGACGGTAGAAAAGATTGTGTCTTATCGCAAAAGCGACGGGAAAACGATTTTAGAAAACGCAATGATAAACTCGTCTGCGCAGTTGAAAGATAACGGTAAACAATACGAGGTGTTTGGCTCGGCGACCGAGGGCGCGCTGTTAAAATGGTGCTGTAAAAAGGGCTATGATTATAATAAATATCGTGATAATCAACTTATAGGAAGGGTTTTGCCCTTTGATTCTTCAAGAAAATATATGGCTACCGAGCTAAAAGGTCAAAATTTGACCTATGTAAAGGGCGCGCCTGAAATAATAGTTGGCAGCTCGGATTTGCCGTTAGAAAGGCAATCGCAGATATTAAAGGAGATAGAGGGCTACCAGCAAAAGGGTAAGCGAGTTATAGCATTTTCCGTTTTGACAGGAGAGTGGGACGGTAAAAGCGCAGGCCTTGGGAAGACAAAATATAACGGATACGCAGTTATATCTGACCCGATTAGAAAGGGGGTCAAGGAGTCGGTAAGGGCATGCTTCGACGCAGGTATAGACGTCGTAATGATGACGGGTGATAATTTAGCAACGGCGTCGGCAATTGCCTACGAGCTTAGCATAGCAAAAAGCTCTTCGCAAATAATTCAGGCAAGTGAAATTGACAAAATGTCAGACGAGGAGCTTTTTAGTAAAATAAAGAGCATAAAGGTTATTGCAAGAAGCACGCCCACGACTAAGCTCAGAATAGTCGACGCCTTAAAAAGAAGGGGCGAGGTAGTTGCGGTGACAGGTGACGGAGTAAACGACGCGCCTGCGGTGCAACGGGCTGACGTCGGAATAGTCATGGGCTCGGGCTCGGAGATAACAAAAGAAGCGAGTGACGTCATTCTTTTGGACGATTCCTTTGCGACTATAGTCAAGGCGATATCCTTCGGGCGAAATATTTACCGCAATTTTCAAAGATTTATAACCTTTCAGCTCACCGTAAACGTGTCTGCTATGGTGGTGGTAATCGTAAGCCTAGCGCTCGGTATGCAAAATCCTTTTTCGTCCGTGCAGCTTTTGTGGATAGATATAATTATGGACGGCCCACCTGCCTTGACTCTTGCTATGGAGACCGACAAGGGTAAATTTATGAAGGCAAGGCCGGTTAAGCGAGAAGACAGTATATTAACGAAATCTATGATTTTTCAAATAGCGTTGCAAGGGATTTTTACTGCTTTAGTTATTTTACTTGAGTATCTCTATGATTTTATGGGGGTTGGAAGGCAAAACGTTCCTACAGTCGTTTTTTGTGCGTTTGTAATGTTTCAGTTGTTTAACGCCTTTAACTGTAGGAAAATCAGTAGCGAAAGCATCTTTTCGGGGTTTGCGGATAATAAGCTTATGCTTTACGTATTTGGCGCGACCTTCTTGTTTCAAATAGTTATAACCCAGTATTTATGCGGTTTTTTTGCAACCGAGCCTCTGTCGCTTGCTGTCTGGCTCAAAATAATAGTAGTAGGCCTTAGCACGGTAATTTTTTCCGAAGGCTATAAGCTTTTTTACAGATTTTTCAAAAGAGCAAAAAAGGACGTTTGTTTTAGGCAAAATATTGCAAATAAAACACGTTAAAGATAAAATTTTTAAATTAAATAAATTCTTTTGCATACACTATAAGTATGAAGAAAATAGCAATTACCGATTCGCTCGGAGATGAAGTGGGAATATTGTATATATCCTCGTCGATAAAAGAGCTTGTAAAGGATTTCGGTGGGGATTTAAGAATTGATAAGGCGGATGAAAGAATTAAAATAACGGTTGAAAGCCCTGCTCAGTATTACGATTTGTACAAAGCGGAAATAGAAGACAAAATAGGCGACGTAATCGCGATAAAGTATAAGAACGATTTTCTGAAAAGGGAGCTTAGAACGATAGGCCTTACCCCCTACGAAAACGAAATTTTGCATACGGCAATTATCTCAGCAGATTTTGAAGACGATAAAAGATACGCAATGAGAAAGCTGAGGGCGTTTGAAAGCTTTGCAATAGACGGAATATTCAATTTCAGAATGCAAGCATTAAAAAACAAATGGAAGGAAGTGTCCTCGTATATACCGTTTTTCTTTACCGGCAGCCAGCTTTGTGAATTCGTTTCGTACGTAATAGGTGAAAAAAAGGGTAAAAAGGTCGTAATCGAGGGTAACGCCGTTTACGACTTGAATTTCAACAGGCTAAAGCGTTCCTCACTTATTTGCAATGCCGCCGACGTCGTTAAGGAAGCGCTTTTGTCGTCAAGCTCCTTCGTTGAGGTTGTAAGGTGCGTATCCTTGGAAGAGGAAGAGCAGTTGAAAAGGTATTTCGGCAGAAGAGTAACCTTTTTAAAGGGAAGTTTGCAAAAAACGGTTGACAAAAAATTTTAAGTGTATATAATTAAGTATATAACTTAAATCGTCAGAGGAAAGACAAGTAGCTTTTTGTACGGCTTTACAGAGAATTCGCCATTAGCTGAGAGGCGAAGAGTATCGGCAAAACAGCAAAACCACTATCCTGCGCGAGGGCTTTTCGAGCCTTAAATCGAATTAAAGTGACCGCAGTTTTTTGCGGTAAATAAGGTGGAACCGCGGAAATTTTTCGTCCTTAAAGTACGGCTTGTACTTTAAGGACTTTTTTCATCTAAGCCTTTAAATTGTATAAAAACATAAAAACAAACTGTAATAAAGAATTTAAACAAAGGAGATTTGTTATGAATATTAAACTTGCAGACGGCTCTGTTTTAGAGCTTGCAAACGGAACTACGGTCGGCGGTATTGCCCAAGCAATAAGCGAGGGCTTAAGAAGAAACGCCGTAGCAGGCAAGGTAAACGGCGAATTGGTTGATTTATCTCATCCTGTAAACGAGGATTCCGACGTAATAATTATCACTATGCGCGACGCAGAGGGGCTTAATATCTATCGCCACACCTGCGCGCATATTTTGGCGCAAGCCGTAAAATCCATCTATCCAACCTGCGCTTTAGCAATTGGACCTACTGTGGAAAACGGTTTTTACTATGATATCGACTTTAAAACTCCTATTTCACAAGACGACCTTGTAAAAATAGAAGAAGAAATGAATAAGATTATCAAAGGTAATTTCCCAATAGAAAGATTCGAGCTTTCAAGAAAGGATGCGTTAGCTCTTATGAAAAAATACAGCGAGCCTTATAAGGTTCAGCTTATAAAAGAGCTTCCCGAGGACAGCGTTATTTCGTTCTATAAGCAAGGCGATTTTACAGACCTTTGCAGAGGTCCTCACCTTCCTTCAACCGGGCTTATCAAGGCGTTTAAGCTTACGTCGCTTACAGGCGCTTACTGGAAGGGTAATTCTAAAAATAAAATGCTTACCCGTATTTACGGCACGGCTTTCGAAAAGAAATCTCAGCTTGAGGAGTATTTAAAGGCGGTTGAAGAGGCTAAGCTTCGCGACCACAACAAAATCGGCAGAGAATTAGAGTATTTTACAACCGTAGACACTATCGGTCAAGGTCTTCCCGTAATGCTTGCAAAGGGCAGTAAGACTATTCAGGTTTTACAGCGCTTCGTAGAGGATGAGGAGTACAGAAGAGGTTATATATTAACTAAAACTCCGCTTTTTGCTAAGTCGGATTTCTATAAAATCTCAGGTCACTGGGACCACTACAGAGAGGGTATGTTCGTTATGGGCGAGGAAGGTAAGGATAAAGAGGTTTTTGCTCTCCGTCCTATGACCTGTCCTTTCCAATTCCAAGTATATCTCAATAGACCAAGAAGCTATAAAGACCTTCCAATGCGCTTTGGCGAGACCTCAACGCTGTTCAGAAATGAAGATTCGGGCGAAATGCACGGTCTTATAAGAGTAAGACAGTTTACTATTTCCGAGGGGCATTTAGCTTGTACTCCTTCTCAGCTTGAAAATGAGTTCAAGGGCTGTCTTGATTTAGCCGTTTATATGCTTAAGGCTGTTGGACTTGGCGACGACGTAACCTACCGTTTTTCAAAGTGGGATAAAAACAATAAGGAAAAGTATATCGGCTCAGAGGAAGAGTGGGAAAACGTTCAGGATGCTATGAGAAACATCTTAGACGATATCGGAATCAAGTACACCGAGGCTGACGGCGAGGCTGCTTTCTACGGACCAAAGCTTGATATTCAAATTAAAAACGTATTCGGCAAGGAAGATACCTTAGTTACAATTCAGATTGACTTCCAGCTTGCAAAGAGATTCGGTATGGTTTACACCGACGACGACGGCGAGAAGAAATATCCTTACGTTATTCACAGAACGTCACTCGGCTGCTACGAGAGAACGCTTGCGTTGGTTCTTGAAAAGTTTGCAGGCGCGCTTCCGCTTTGGATGGCTCCCGTTCAAGCAAGAATTATGGATATTTCCGAAAAGAGCGAGGAGTATTGCCATAAGGTATTTGATATGCTTATGGATGCCGGACTTCGTCCTGAAAAAGACTTGCGCCCCGAAAAAATCGGTAAGAAGATTCGTGACGCTCAGCTCGAAAAGTTGCCCTATATGCTCGTTATCGGCGAACAAGAGGCGTTAAACGGCGAGGTTGCAGTCCGTCAACGCGGTAAAGGCGATATTGGTAAAATGAAGGTTGAAGACTTTATAGCAATGGCTAAAAAGCAAGTTGCAGACCTTGAGCTTTGGTAATTTTTAAAGCCGTATAAACGGCGTTATACTGCGTTTCTAAAAAGCGATAGAGTCTTAAAACGTTATATAGCGACAAACAAATAACCTCGGAAAACCGGGGTTATTTTTTTATAAAATTTTAAAATAAGGCACCCATTTGTCATAATATATGTGTTAATGTTTATTCAAGACAAAGGCGTAAGGGCTAAACCTTAAATTTTGCCTTTAAGGAGATAAACATGAAAATTAAGAAATTGAGCTTTAATAGCGCCGTGTGGGGTAGGGCAGATAAAGCAGTCAGCTTTAAAATGAATAGAATTGACGCGGAAAATGCCGTAATCGAATATTCAAAAGGCGGTTGCTTAAAACTAAAATTTATTTTATCGGGCGACGATTTGCTTGCATTTAATCAAAGGTTTAAAAAAGTGAATTTAGAAAAGTGGGAAAATACGTATACCGAACTTGTTTTAGACGGAGAAGAGTGGGATATTCAGCTTGAATTTTCTAACAGGTCAAAGAGAGAAATTGTAGGTCTTAATGGATATCCTAAGGATTGGAATTGCTTTCTTGCGTTAGTTGAGTGGGTAAAAGCTGTAGGTGAGAATATGCCTGAATTAACGTATGAAGAGGCAAAGCAAAAGGCCTTAAGCATAAACCATAAAGTCAATTTTTGCAGAGAGTATTTCGAGGCGTATCACTTTAGCGAAATGGGAGGCGAGGCTAAGGTTCACGATGATGACGTGGTCGTTATAAAAAGGTCGGGAAAGACGTTTAATTTTGCAGCGTTTGTAGTCAACTTTACTCCCGAACACAATGCAAAAACTATAAAATTTTAAAAGTTATTGAAATTAAAAATGGAATATGTTATAATGATTCAAAATTGTCAATAAGTAAGAGATTTAGAGAGACGAGATTATCAATTGTATAGTTACAATAAAGAAGAAAGGAATAAATATGGAGGAGTGCTATGACTATATTTTCTAAATTTACAAAAAGGTATAAACCATCTTCAAAAACTTTACGCTTTACTTTGATTCCTCAAGGAAAAACGCAAGAGCAAATTGCAAAGACCGGCATATTAAATCAAGATTTTAAACGTGCTGAAGAATATGTTATAGTAAAGCAAATTTTTGTAGATACTACTCTAAAGAGTATAAAGTAGAAGATTTAATAACCCTATTTAATTTCTACTATTGTAGATGAAAAGCCAACTTTCTTGGTGTCAATATTTAATAACCCTATTTAATTTCTACTGTTGTTGATGTTTAAAGTCTTGGAATTTTCCCAAGGCTAAAATTTTTTATTTTGAGTAGACAAGAAAATTTTCAAGGTGTATAATT
>JAZNDO010000086.1:0-12878 GCA_045588105.1 Christensenellaceae bacterium
AAACAACTCCTTGGCTCACAGAACGACATGGCTACGATCCGACTTAAGAAAAAGGAAGACACGCACAGAATGGCTGAAGCAAACAAAGCATTTGCTCACTATCGCTGGTAATAGGAGAAGGTTATGCCAAGACAATTTGACTTACAACACACCAGAAATATCGGAATTATGGCGCACATCGACGCAGGTAAGACTACCACTACGGAAAGAATTCTTTTCTACACCGGTAAGACTCACAAGCTCGGTGAAACGCACGACGGTTCTGCAACTATGGACTGGATGGAGCAAGAAAAGGAAAGAGGTATTACCATTTGTTCTGCTGCAACCACTTGTATTTGGCAAGGCAACAGAATTAACATCATTGACACCCCCGGTCACGTAGACTTTACCGTAGAGGTTGAAAGGTCGCTCAGAGTATTGGACGGAGCAGTAGCTACCTTCTGTGCAAAGGGCGGTGTTGAGCCTCAGTCTGAAACTGTTTGGAGACAAGCTGACAAATACCATGTTCCGCGTATTGCATACGTAAACAAGATGGATATCAACGGCGCAAACTTTGATAACGCCATCAACATGATGAGGGAAAGACTTAAGACGAACGCAATGCCTATTTGTCTTCCTATCGGTAAAGAGGATACCTTCTGCGGTATTATCGACCTTGTTGAAAACAACGCAATTATTTATCACGACGACCTTGGTAAGGACTTCACCGTAGGTGAAATTCCTGCTGAATATAAGGATGCTGCCGAGATGGCAAGAATGAACCTTATGGAGGTTTGCGCAGAGCAAGACGACGCGTTAATCGAAAAGTTCTTTGAAGAGGGCGAGCTTACGACCGAGGAGTTAAAGTTCGCAATCAGAAAAGCAACTCTTGCAATGGCTGTAACCCCCGTGCTTTGCGGTTCATCTTATAAAAACAGAGGTGTTCAGCACCTTCTCGATGCAATCGTTGATTATCTTCCAAGTCCTATCGACGTAGCTCACGTAATCGGTGTAAATCCCGATACCGAGGCTGAGGAAGAGAGAAAGACCTCTGACGAAGAGCCCTTCGCTGGCCTTGCGTTCAAGATGGTTGCAGACCCATTCGTTGGTAAGCTTGCTTATTTCAGAGCATATTCGGGAACCTTATCTTCGGGTTCATACGTTTATAACTCTACTAAGGGTAAAAAGGAAAGGGTTGGCCGTATTCTTATGATGCACGCAAACCACAGAGAAGAAATCGACGAGATTTATTCGGGTGATATTTGCGCAATGGTAGGCTTAAAGGATACCACCACCGGTGATACTCTTTGTGACCAAGACCACCCAATCATATTAGAAAAGATGGAATTCCCGGAGCCTGTTATTCAGGTTGCTATCGAGCCTAAGACTAAGGCCGGTCAGGAAAAGATGACCTTAGCGCTTTTAAAACTTGCCGAGGAAGACCCAACCTTTAAGTTCTATACAGATAAAGAAACCGGACAAACCATTATCGCAGGTATGGGTGAACTCCACCTTGAAATTATCGTAGACAGACTTCTTCGTGAATTTAAGGTAGAAGCTACCGTAGGTAGACCTCAAGTTTCTTATAAAGAAACCTTCAGAAAGACAGTTGACGCAGAGGGTATGTATAAGAGACAGTCAGGCGGTAAGGGACAATACGGACACTGTAAGGTTACCTTTGAGCCTTTAGAGCCGGGTTCGGGCTTCGTATTCGAAGACGTAACAGTTGGCGGTTCTATTCCTAAGGAATATATCGAGCCTATCAGAAAGGGTATTGACGAGGCTTCTAAGAACGGCTTCCTTGCAGGCTACGAAATGGTAGACTTTAAGGCAACCGTAACAGACGGCTCATACCACGAGGTTGACTCTTCTGAAATGGCGTTCAAGATTGCAGGCTCGCTTGCATTCAAAGACGGTATGAAGAAGGCTAACCCTGTACTTTTAGAGCCTATAATGAAGGTTGAAATCGTAACCCCCGAGGATTACTTCGGTGACCTTATGGGTAACGTATCTTCTCGCCGCGGTACAATACTTGGTACCGAGGACAGAAACGGTTCTAAGGTAATTGACTCATATATCCCGCTTTCTGAGATGTTCGGTTATGCAACCGAGCTTCGTTCAAGAACTCAGGGCCGCGGTCAGTTTACAATGCAATTCGACCACTTCGACGAATGTCCTAAGTCAATCGCCGAAAAGATTATCGGTCAAAGAGCTGTTAAGCACGACGACTAAGATATAAAAGTAAGGCTATAAGCCGATTAACAGATTATTTTACTGCCGTTTCTTTAACGGCGACGGCAGTATTTTAATACAATAAAAATTAAAAAAATAAAAAACAAAAACAAAATTTATTTGGAGGAAAACTACAATGGCAAAATCAAAATTCGAAAGAAGTAAGCCACACGTAAACATTGGTACCATCGGTCACGTTGACCACGGTAAGACTACCTTAACTGCTGCAATCACTATGGTTATGGCTGCTAAGGGTGGTGCTGAAGCTATGAGATATGATCAAATCGATAAGGCACCGGAAGAGAAGGCAAGAGGTATCACGATAAACACTGCACACGTTGAATACCAAACTGCTACTAGACACTACGCACACGTTGACTGCCCAGGACACGCTGACTACGTTAAGAACATGATTACCGGTGCTGCTCAAATGGACGGCGCAATCTTAGTTGTTGCTGCTACCGACGGCCCAATGCCACAAACAAGAGAACACATCCTTCTTGCTCGTCAAGTTGGCGTTCCTTATATCGTAGTATTCATGAACAAGTGCGACCAACTCGACGATCCAGAACTTTTGGAACTCGTTGAAATGGAAATCAGAGAACTTCTTAACGAATATGAATTCCCAGGCGACGATACTCCTATCGTTAAGGGTTCTGCTCTTAAGGCTCTTGAAGCTGCAGCTGCTGGTAACGCTGATGATCCTGCTTGCCAACCTATCCTTGACCTTATGGATGCTGTAGACTCTTACATTCCTACTCCTGAAAGAGACGATGCTAAGCCTTTCCTTCTTCCTGTAGAAGACGTATTCACCATTTCTGGTCGTGGTACCGTTGCTACCGGTAGAGTAGAAAGAGGTGTTGGTCACGTTGGTGACCCTGTTGAAATCGTTGGTCTTCAAGATAAGCCTACTACTTCAGTTATTACCGGTCTTGAAATGTTCAGAAAGCTTCTTGACGAGGCTCAAGCCGGTGACAACGTAGGTGCTCTTCTTAGAGGTATCGACAGAAACAGCATTAAGCGTGGTCAAGTTATCGTTAAACCGGGCTCTGTAAAGGCTCACACTGAGTTCAGCGGCCAAGTTTACGTTCTTACCAAAGAAGAAGGTGGTAGACATACTCCATTCTTCAACAACTATCGTCCTCAATTCTACTTCAGAACTACCGACGTTACCGGAACTATTAAGCTTCCGGAAGGCGTAGAAATGGTTATGCCTGGTGACCACGTTACCATCGACGTAACTCTTATCACTCCTATCGCTTGTGAAGAAGGTCTCCGTTTCGCTATCCGTGAAGGCGGTAGAACTGTAGGTTCAGGCGTTGTTGCTACTATCAAGGCTTAATTTTAATTAAAAACCAAAAATGCTAAGGCTTTTTGCCTTAGCATTTTTTACTTTATACACGGCGTTATGCTTCGTTTACTGCCAATATTTTAAGAATAGGATGACCAAAGAGGTCTATCCTATCCTTAAAACATTGTCGAGCCTTGCCTAACTTGTGTCTAAAGTTTTTTAACGCAAAAAATGCTCAAAGGCTTTGCCTTTGGGCATTTTCTTTTTTATAAGCATCGCACTACTGCGTTTACTGCCAAATAATACGAATAACCGTAGGGGAAGGGCTTGCCCTTCCCAAAAACGTTTGCAAGCTTAAGATTCTATCGCGGTGTTGCTGCTACAAACGTCTAAAAACTGCCGGTTGTCACTCTGAAACGAGCGTCAGCGAAGACATAGAGTCTCCTTAAATTTGCTTATTATGAGATTCTATCGTTTTCTTACGAAAACTCCAGAATGACAGTATAATAAAAGCTGAGCGGTTTTCACTCAGCTTTTTAATCTGTTATACCTAAAATGTAATTTGCGTCTAAATCAAGCTCTTTGCAAAGCTTAGCAAAGGTATCTAACTTTGGTAATTTTTTGGTCGTGCAATATTGCGTTATCATTTCCGGTGAAACGCCAACTCTTTTTGCTATTTCGTTCTTAGATAACGGACAGTTTTTTATTTCTTCAATCAATCTTTCTTTTATAATAGAATATTTCATATTATTTTAACTTTTCATAAAACTTGCTTTTAATATTCTTTTCTTCCACAAACAACGTCAATGCTAACGTCAAAAAAATCTGCAATTTTCCAGCATTCTACAATGCTTGGCTCGTTTAAACCTTGTTCCCAACGTGATAAATTTGCTTGACTTGTATTTAATTCTTTTGCAAGCTGTCGCTGTGATAAACCACGTTCCTTTCGTAGTTCTGCGATATTATTGTTTTTAAAGTTTATTTCCATAAAATTATTATATACAAAAATGTATCATAATACTTGACATATACAAATTTGTATCATATAATAAAAGAGGATAAATTTCCAAAAGGAGGGAAAAATGAAACAATACAAAATTTTATCGCAAAAAGACAAATGGTTTTCTGGTAAATTTGATCCGCAAAGGTTGGAGGAAGCAATTAATGCTTATGCACAACAGGGGTGGGTGGTAAAGGCTGCTTTTACAGCAGAAATACCTGGTATTATGAGCCACTCAAGAGAAGAAGCAATAGTTATTTTGGAGAGAGATGTTTAATGGCATATACTTCAATTTACAAAGGAATTATTTTTATTGAAGGATATGAACCCTCAGCAAAAATGATTATGAATATAGAGTATAAAAAAGCGTTTTCTTTTAACTCGCAAATTCAAACACTTGACTGTGTTAAAGACCAATTAGTGGAAAAAACTGTTGCTTTAGGTGGTAATGCTGTCATAAATTTTAAATATGGGCAAAAATCATCTGGGTGGTTCAAGTCGTCATTGTTTAGCTTAGATGATAATATTAAATGGTATGGCAGTGGTGTTGCTGCAATAATTCCTGAGCAGTTAAGAATGCAAATAATAGAAAAACTGGGAAACGTTTAGAAACTATAATTAGCTTTAATCTTGATTAAAAAATAAAGACTAACGAAGAATAAGATGTTCGTTAGTCTTTATTTTTTATGTTAAATTTATAGGTAAACCAATGTTGCTTTTATATTTTTGATATTATTCTTCGTCGGCAGCTTCCTCATCTTCCATATACTCGTCGAGTACGTCAGTTAGCATTGCCCATTCTTCGTCAGTTTCAACGGGGAGTAATTCGCCTCCGTCTTCGCCGTTTTCAGTATAAACTGCCGCGCCTACCTCTACGTCGATATCGTCAGACTCGTCTGCGCCCTGCGGAATAAAAAGCACGTAATCTTTATTAAACTTATCAGAGTGGTAAGTAAATAAAATCTCGCAAACGACTTCTTTTCCGTTTTCATCTATCATAGTTAATAAGTTATCTTTATTCTTTGCCATAATACACCTCGCATTTATTATATAAGCAGTATACCATAATAAGAGCTAAAAAGCAATCGCAAATCAATTATTTCGTTTTTTGAAAAGCAAGTCTTTCGTCACCGTTTTCAAGATGGATAATTCCACAGTAACAAAATCCGTTGCGCTTTAACACCTTTTGCATAGGAATGTTATCCCTATGAGTGTCTATTTTAAGATTAGGGTAGAGCTTAAAGCACTCGCTGATGCAAAAGTCAACGATACCCTTTCCGTGGCGAGAAACGGCTATTCTGTGCATAAAAGCGTAGGGTAAAGCGTTTTGCCAAGCGCCCTCAAAAATCTCGTCGTAGGTTGGCTCAACGCCTATTTTAAATGCGAAAACGCCTACCGTTTCCCCCTCGTCCTCGCATACGTATCCTATGCCGTTTTTTATATCCTCTTCTGCGTCAAAAGCGTTGGGATAGTCCCCCGTCCATTGATTTGGATTGCCGTTTAAGCGCATAAACGTTTTAGCGTGAGAATATATTTTTTCGATTGCTTCAAGGTCTTTAAGAGTAGATTTTCGTATAACCATACCTGTTTTCTCCGTGCAAATTAATACGACAAAAAGGCGGAACTGTTGTTCCGCCCTTTATTAGCATTTTATAAACGCAGATAAAGACTTACGCTCTTTCTACTTTATTGCTCTTAAGGCAACGAGCGCAAACGTATTCAGAAGAAACTACGCCATCTTTAACAACTCTTACTTTCTGAACGTTGGCATTATATAAACGTGGGGTCTTACGGTTACTGTGGCTAACTTTGTTGCCCGATAATTTACCTTTACCGCAAACGCTACAAACTCTTGACATATTGCACCTCCAAATGGATTAGTAAAATTAAAGCATAGATAATATACCACAATTTTTATTTAATTGCAACAAAATAAAGCATATTTATCGAAAAAACACGTAAAAAATAAGTTGTAATTAAAAAATAGATAAAAACCCTTGAAAAAGAAATAAAAATATTGTATAATACTAAAGAGAGGAGAAAGCTATGCCAGTAACAACTTCTAATATTTACGGTAAAATTTCTATATCTGACGAAGCTATCGCAAAAGTAGCAGCTCACGCCGCGCTTGAGTGTTACGGCGTTGTCGAAATGGTTTCAAGAAGACTTTCCGACAGCTTTTCGTTGCTTTTTAAGCGTGATTCAAGCGGTAAGGGCGTTAAGGTCGTAACAAGCGGCGATAGAATTTATATCGACGTTTACGTTATTATTAAATTCGGCGTTTCGATTTCTGCAGTTGCCGAATCCTTAAAAAGTTCAGTTAAATATAAGGTCGAGCAGTTTACGGGTATGATTGTAAATGCAGTAAACGTAAACATTATCGGCGTTAAACTTTGATTATTCGAGGGGCTTAAGGTATAAGCCTCTATTTCCACATATATTTCGGAGGAAATTTTATGCAAAAAAATATAAACGGCGCAACCTTTGCTAAAATGGTAACAGCCGCCTCAAAGCTGCTCGAGGTAAACAGAGAGCAAATAGATACTTTAAACGTTTTCCCTGTTCCCGACGGAGATACGGGTACGAATATGAGCCTTACGATGCAATCGGCAATCAAGGAGCTCAAGGCATGTAAGTCTAACAGCTTGCACGATTTGGCAGATTCCGTTTCCAAGGGCGCGTTAAAGGGCGCAAGAGGAAATTCGGGCGTTATTACCTCTCAGATTTTCAGAGGTATGTGCGCCGTATTAAAAGAAAAAACCGATTTTGATACAAAAACCTTTGCAAAGGCGTTAAAAAATGCTACCGACGTTGCTTACAGCGCGGTATCTAAGCCAAAGGAAGGTACTATACTTACAGTTTGCCGTATGATTTCCGAGCACGCAATGTCAGTTTGCGGCAAGGTAAAGGATATGGAATCCTTTATGCAAGAAATCATCAACAAGGGTCAAGAGGCAGTTGACCTTACCCCAACACTTCTTCCCGTTCTTAAAAAAGCCGGCGTAGTAGACTCCGGCGGTATGGGACTTTTGACCATTTACAAGGGTATGTACAAGGGGCTTATCGGTGAGGAAATCGAGGGAGCAACAGTTGAGCAGCCCGAGGTGAAGGTGGATTCAGCTATGGAGCACGCCGATATTATGAATCTCGGCACTATAGAGTTTGGCTACTGTACTGAATTTTTTATTATAAACTTAAAGAGAAGAACCACGCTTGCCGATATTGACAGGCTCAGAGAATATCTTATGGGTATCGGCGATAGCGTTATTTGTATAGGTGACCTGGAATTTGTTAAGGTTCACGTTCATACCAATAACCCGGGTCAAGCGATTACCAAGGCTTTACAGCTTGGTGAGGTTGACAAGGTTAAGATTGAAAATATGCTTGAGCAAAACAGAGAGCTTATTAAAAAGTACGAGGCTGAAAAGAAGGAAATCGGCATGCTTTCAGTTTGCTCGGGCGGCGGTATCGCAGCTCTTTTCAAGGATATTAACGTTGACAGAGTTATCGAGGGCGGTCAGACTATGAACCCGTCTGCCCAAGATATAGCGGACGCTGTTGCAAGAATCAATGCGGAAAACGTATTTATTTTCCCAAACAATAAGAATATTATTCTTGCCGCAGAGCAGTCTAAATCACTTGTCGAAAACAAGAAAATTTACGTCGTTCCGACGAAAAATATTCCTCAGGGTATATCTGCTGCGCTTGCGTTTAATCCGGATGAATCTGCCGAAGAAAACCTCAGCAATATGATTCATGCAATAGATAACGTTGCGGCAGGTCAGGTAACATACGCTGTAAGAAACACTAAGGTTGACGGATTCTCTCTTTCTCAAGGCGATATCATAGGTCTTGACAACAAGAAGATTTTGGCAAAGGGTAACGATATAGCAAAGGTTACCTGTGATTTGGTTGAAAAGCTTTATCATCCGTCTAACAGCCTTATAAATCTCTATTACGGCGCTGACGTTGCCGAGGAAGAGGCTTTAAATCTTCAAGAAATGTTACAGGAAAAGTACCCCGATTTAGACGTTGAGCTTTTCTTTGGCGGACAGCCTATTTATTATTATATAGTTTCGTTAGAGTAAAGGTTAAAGTTAAACAATAATCAAAAGCGGAAAATCAAGTAGATTTTCCGCTTTTAAAAATTAAAATATAGAAACATTTTAAGTAAAATATACTAAAAGGAGGTAGTTGTGAAGATAACCGATATAAAGGGCATAAGCGATAAAAGAGCGTCTGACCTTTTAAAATTGAGCATAGATACGCCTGAAAAATTAATAAGACATTTTCCTAAAAGCTACCTCGATTTAAGAAACGTAGTTCCGCTTAGCAGGTGTTATAATAACGAAATGGTTTTAACAAGCGGTGTTATTATGACCTCGCCAAGAGTTTTTACCACCTCAAGAAGACTCAGATGTGTCAGGGTTGCTGTTGAGCAGGGTATGAGGGGCTTTACTGCGATTTGGTTTAATTCCGACTATGTTTTAAGTAAGCTGAAGCCGGGTGTGGAATATCTTTTTTACGGAAGAGTCAGGTGCGATTTCGGCGGTATAACGCTTACCAATCCAACGTTTGAAGAGGTTGATAATAACACTCGTTTAAAGGGTATCGTGCCCGTATATTCCTTAAAGGGAAATTTGACTCAAAGGGCTGTCAGGGACGTCGTTTTAAACGCTCTTTCAAGGCTTGACGTAGAGTCGGTAATTCCCTTTAGTATTCAGCAAAAATACAACCTGCAATCTCTTAAAAAGTCGTATTTTGACGTGCACGCGCCAAAGGATTTGGTTAGTCAGAAATTGGGTGCGGAGCGCATAGCGATAGAAGAGTATTTTACCTTAATTTCGGCGTTTAAGCTTATAAAGGGCGACCGTCAGCAAATAAGAATTAATAACTACGCCTGCTCGCCTCAGGATATCCGTGATTTTATAAAGCGCTTTGGCTTTGAATTTACCGATGGGCAAAAGAAGGCGGTAAACGAAATTTACTCCGATTTAACAGGCGTAAAATCTATGAACAGACTGCTTCAAGGCGACGTTGGAAGCGGTAAAACCGCTGTTGCATTATGCGCGATTTATCTTGCCGTAAAGAGCGGTTATCAAGCCGTAATGCTTGCCCCTACCGAGATTTTGGCAGAGCAAAATTTTAAGATAATTCAAAGACTTTTCCCCGATTTTGAGAGTGTTCTTTTAACGGGCTTGACTAAGGCTCAGGAAAAGCGAGAGATTAAAAAATCTATCAAAGAGGGAAGGGCGAAAATAGTGGTTGGCACTCACGCCGTCATTCAAGGCGACGTAGAGTTTTACAATCTTTCTATGTGCGTTTGCGACGAACAACACAGATTTGGCGTAGAGCAAAGAAGCTCTCTCGTTTCAAAGGGCATTATTCCCGACGTCTTGGTAATGAGCGCAACGCCGATTCCAAGAACGCTGTCACTCATTTTCTACGGAGATTTAGACGTGACGGAAATTACCGATAAGCCTAAAAACAGGCTTCCGGTTGCAACCTTCGTGGTACCCGAGAGAAAGTACGACGGTATGCTTAAATTCGTTGAGCAAACGGTCAAAGAGGGTAGGCAGGTCTTTTGCGTTTGTCCTAAAATCGAGGGCGATGACGAGGGTACGGTAATGAGTGTGACGGAGCTTTACGAGGAGCTTTCAAAGACGCTTAGCGGTGTTGGAGTATCGCTTTTGCACGGCAAGATGAAGGACTCCGAAAAAGCCCGTATAATGCAGGATTTTAAAGAAAAAAAGGCTGATTTATTAGTGTCTACTACGGTTGTTGAGGTCGGTATCGACGTGCCCAATGCAACGGTTATGATAATATATAACGCAGAGCGCTTCGGGCTTTCTCAGCTGCATCAATTAAGGGGCAGGGTAGGCCGCGGAGGGGATAAAAGCTATTGCTTTTTATACTCGTCGAGCGACGACCAAAAGGCAACCGAAAGGCTTAACGTTCTTTGCGAAAATGCAGACGGCTTTAAAATCGCCGAAAAGGATTTTGAAATGCGCGGCAGCGGAGATTTTATGGGCACGCGCCAAAGCGGAAGATTTTTCAACGAGCTTGGTAATTTAAGCTATTCGGCGTCGGTAATCTTCTTCGCCAAAAGAATTTGCGACGAGGTGTTTGCTTCGCCCGAATATATTTCGGCAATACGAGGGGTGGCTTTAGAAAAATACGAGCGACTTAAAGACATTACTATGAACTGATACGTGTTATAAAGGACTGTGTTTTGTTATCAAACGCAGTCTTTTTTTATGGCGTTTGCCGATTTTGGCTTACAATTGCGGCCCTTGCTTTGTTGAATAATCAACTTATACGCATACATTTGCGTATTCGTGTTAAGCAATTTACCGGATAAGAGAGATAATTTTTATGCGAAGGGCGTATAAATGTTAAAAAGGGCAGTAAAAATTTAGTAAGCGCAAACACGAACAAAAAGGAAAAATAAAAAATGCAGGGTAAAATTTTACTAAAAATACAGAAAACGGCTTAAATTTTAAAAAAAATTTAAAACAATTAAAAATTTATTGATATTACGTTTCATTAGTGATATAATGTTATTAAGTATAACTATATTCCGTGCGCGTAGCGCGTATACGAGAGAAAAAACGATAGAGGATAAAAATATGGTTGTAAAATTTTCGCCACCGGACGTTTCCGAATTAGAAATTAAATACGTCGCCGAAGCTTTGGCATCCGGATGGATTACTACCGGACCGAAGGTTAAGGAGCTGGAGAGAAGAATTGCTGAGTACTGTGGGGTAAACAAGGCTGTATGTCTTAACTCTCAAACTGCTTGCGCCGAAATGGCGCTCCATTTGTTAGAGGTTGGGCCGGGAGACGAGGTTATTACCACTGCGTATACTTATACGGCGTCCGCATCCGTAATTTGTCATACGGGAGCTACGCCCGTGCTTGTTGATATTCAGCCCGATTACTTAGAAATGGACTACGAAGCTCTTGAGAGGGCTATTACTCCAAAAACTAAGGCGATTATACCGGTTGACCTCGGTGGTATTCCCTGTAATTACGATAAGCTTTTTGAAATCGTTGAAAGAAAGAAATCCGTTTTCGTTCCGACCTCCGATTTGCAAAGGGCGATTGGCAGAGTCGCTGTATTGGCAGATACTGCTCACGCCTTTGGCGCGTCAAGAAAGGGAAAAATGCTTGGCTCAATAGCTGACTTTTCTTCGTTTTCTTTCCATGCCGTTAAAAATTTAACAACCGCAGAGGGAGGCGCCTTGACTTGGAAAAAAATAGAAGGCGTGGATGATGAGGATATTTATAAAAAGGTTCAGCTTTTATCCTTGCACGGTCAAAATAAGGACGCTCTTGCAAAGACTAAGCTTGGCGCTTGGGAATACGATATTATCGGCACTTGGTATAAGTGTAATATGACTGATATTATGGGCGCGATGGGGCTTGCTCAATTTGAGAGATATCCCAATATGCTCGTAAGAAGAAAGGAGATAATCGAAAGATACGACGCTGCCTTCCGCCCTATCGGAATACAAACGCTCGACCATTATACGGATACTCACGTTTCTTCGGGGCACTTATATATAACCAGAGTGCCGGGTGTTGATTACGAAACCAGAGGTAAGATTATCGACGAGATGGGTGAGAGAGGTATAGCTTGTAACGTTCATTACAAGCCGCTTCCCATGCATACGGCTTATAAAAAGCTTGGATTTGATATAGTAAACTATCCGAACGCATATAAGTTCTTTGAGAACGAAATAACCCTTCCACTTCATACCTGCCTTACGGACGAAGAGGTGGAATACGTAATTAAAAACTTTACAGAGGTTGTTAAAAAGTATATCTGATGAGGCTTATAAAATGGGAAAAGCTTCCTCCCGAAATGCAGACGGAGGAAGTAAGAAAATATTATGATATTTTGAAGAAGAAAAGGCTCGGTCTCTTTTTTAAGAGACTTTTCGATATAGTAGTTTCTTTTACGCTACTGCTTATCCTGAGCCCTATTTTCTTGCTTTTAGCGATTGCGATTAAGATAGACTCTAAAGGTCCGGTATTTTTCCGCCAGGAGAGAATTACTCAATACGGTAAAAAATTCAGGATATTTAAATTTAGGTCTATGGTGGCAAACGCTCCAAAGATGGGCAGAGAGGTTACCGTTAAAAACGATATGAGAATTACCCGTATGGGCAAGCTTATCCGCAAGTGCAGGCTTGACGAGATAAGTCAGCTTATAGACGTTTTAAGGGGTAAGATGACCTTCGTTGGAACTCGTCCCGAGGTCGAAAAATACGTCAAGGCTTACACGCCGGAGATGATGGCGACGTTGCTTTTGCCTGCCGGTATTACGTCAGAGTGCAGTATTTTGTATAAGGATGAGGACGAGCTTTTAAA
>JAZNDO010000087.1:0-19546 GCA_045588105.1 Christensenellaceae bacterium
ATAGTCTGAGTCGAAATACCATCCTGCATTTGGGTTAGCCTCTGCTCCGTCTCTTCCCACGTAGCCGGTTTCAACTTGAGTGTTATCAAAAACGTATTGAGCCGAAATAACCTCGTCAACGCCTTCGCTGATAGCATACCAAGAAGCAACTAAGGTCGTATCTTCAGCAATAAGCTCGCTTGAATCAAACTCCTCGCCGTCTAAGAGCCAAGCCTTGAATAAATAACCTTCTAAAGTAGGAATATCTACAACGAGCTCGTCGCCGTAAGTAACGCTTACGGTATCAATTTCGGTGCCGTCTGCGTGAATTAACGATACGCTATATTCTTCGGGGTCACATATAACCTCAACGACTACAGCTTCGTCTGAATATACTAAAATTTCATCAAGAGATTTATTCCATCTTGCGTTAGTATAGTGCTCGGGAGCAGCAGGTACAGCAGGAAGAGTAAACACTTCTGCGCTTTCTACCGTATAGGTTAATTCAACCTCTTCGCCTTCAAAATCAACGAAAACAACCGTGTATACTACAGCCTCGAATTTAGCCTCTAAGGTTATAGCCTCGGTAACGATGCTTTCAAAATCCCAAGCCTCGCCGTTTACTGTCCATCCTTCAAAGGTATAGTAGTCCTTTGCCGGGTCCTCAGGCTTATCAGCTAAAACTAAGCCTGCGCCGGTTGTACCCTCTAATACGGTCTCGCCGTCAACAACGAAAGCAAAATCAACCATTACTCGGTCGTACTTTGCAGTTACTACTATAACGTCATCAGAGAAGATAAGATATTCGTCCGGAGTCTTATCCCAAGCGCCGTTAGTAGCAAATTCGGGAGCTTCGGGAACAGCAGGAGCAATAAACGCCTCTACGTTTTCAACCGTATAAGTAACCTCGCTGACGAGGTCGCCGTTTTCTTTAACGAACTGTACGGTATAAATCTTTGCAGCCCAGCTTGCTACGAGCGTTACGTCACCGGTAACCTCGTCGTTTTCAAAATCCCAAGCCTCGCCGTTTAAAGTCCATTCCTCAAAGGTATAGTAGTCCTTTACAGGGTCCTGAGGCTTGCTTATAAGTCCGTTTCCTTCAACTCTTAAATCTGCTACGCTTGAACCGCCCACAGAATCAAAGCTTACAGTAAAGAATACGTCAGCCTCGCTTTCCTCTTCAGAGTCACTTTCTTCCTCAGATTCGGAGTCAGACTCTTCTTCTGATTCTGAAATTGAGTCCTCCTCAGAATCCTCCGACTCAGCATTGCTTACGCTTTCGCTGTCTGCAGGCGACTGACTGTCCTCGGAGACTGAATCGCTGCTCACTAAAGATTCACTCGCAGAAGTAGATTCTTTCGAGCTTTCTTCGTTTCCGTCCATACAAGCCGTCATAAAAATAAACGTGCTTATAGAGAGACAAACGATAAGCGTAATCTTTAACACTTGCTTAATTAATGTTCTCATACTTTTCTCCTTTTATTTTTTTGAATTTACCTATTAAACCGTAAATCCTATAATTAAAGCTTAACCTCACGCCCCTTGCAGAGACTAAAGGACGTGTATTCGCTTTATTATTTCTTAAGATAATCAAACAATCCCGTAGTTGAATTGCCGTTTTCCTTTACCATATTTATATCGAACTTTAATACGTAATAGCTGAATTCATCAACGAGAGCGTTTATTTCGCTTTGCGTATAGTTACTTGAATAATAACTTAACTTAGTATACGTATTAGTCAGTTCCAATTCCTTAATACGGTCGCGAAGCTTAACGTACATTGCCGGATTGTTAAACTGATAATGCTCTATCTTTTGATATGCTCTTTCGAAAATATCGTCGATAGCGTCGACTACGCCCTCCGTCCATATGGTCTTATCGCCTATATTTGCATAAATAGAGGTAAATTGCTTGCCGTTTAAAACGGTTGCTTGCTCGTAGCGCATACGGATTAAATCGTAATACTCCCTAATTTCGCTTGCAGCGTCCTTATAAAAAGCGCCCATAAATTCGTTTACAAGCTCGTCGTAATTCTTTGAATTGTCCCAAAGAATTTGAGACTCAACGAAATATCTCATTTCCTGGAAGCAGGGCTGATTGGTATTGTTCGCGCCTTGGCTGTGAACGTAATCCACGCCAAACTCCGAGTAGGTTCTTATCTGAGATGCAAACGTATCGAAGTTGTTGAAATTATAGAAGAAATAGTGGAAATTGGTATCGTAGGTATAGAGTAAGAATTGATTTTCTCTTCCCTCTAAATAATCGCTCCACATAACTAAGTTGTTATACTCGTCTTGGTTTTCAACAGCCGTCAAGGGCTTAGAATAGTCCGTATAAATAGGAGCGAAATAGATATCTACGTTGTCAGCCGTAAGCGTTACCTTATCGCTGTACGGCACCCACTTTCCGTTTTCATCCTTTTTAACGGGAGGAGTTTCGGTTGAATAATAAGCAAAGATTACCAGCCTTATTTCTCTGCCCGGAAAATCTCTTTCAACCCACTCGTTTACGTAAGAAGAAACTCTGTTAATAAAGTGAATCTGAAGACCTGCGTCGTTTAACGCCCAGTCAGCCATTGCCGCTTTACAACGCTCGCAGGAGCAATAGAGTGTGGTGTCTGCCTGACCTACGCCAAAGTAAACCTTAGTGGGCTCTGACTTTATTCTCTCAAAAATGTCCTTTGCGGCTTGCTCGTACATTTCCTCGCCTGCAGTCCAGCAAAGCTGGTCGCCCGTTTCGGAAACCCAATGGTCGGGAACCTCTACACCGTCAACGGTTTTAGTCGTGCCGTATCTGTGCTTGTTGTAGCCCTCGCTGCTCTTTGGAATTACACCGCCCTCGCGAAGCTGTTGGTGCATTTCGCCCGACCATGCCCAGCCCTCGTTCATCTTGTTAGTACGCATTCTGCGCATATAGGTTGGGTTTGAATATAAAAACGCGTTCCAGGTAGACATTGCACGGAAATCGTAATCGGGGTCTACGACTAAATCGTATTTGTAAAGCTCAACCGTGCTCTTTTCCTCGTAATAAATCTCATCGGTATAATAGTAACGGTAACCGATTGAGCTTTCGAGCAAATCGTAAACGGCGTAAACACAGCCGAGTCCGTCGCCATCGGAGCGAATAAACAGCTGATTGCCCACCGTTTTCATAACGTAACCGCTTGAATCTAAGCCTCCATCCGTCTTAACGCCCTTTTGGTCGGCAAACGCCGTGTCACCTATACAAATTACCGCTGAATCCTGCTTAACGGAATATTCCGCCTCGGTTACTATTTGCATGGTCGCCTTTGTAGAAAGCTTGATAAAATACTGCAATTCCTCCGCCGCCGTATATTCATTGGCTTTTGGCTCTGCCGGAACTACTATAACGTATTCGCTTACGCCGTTATTGATTATCGTGTGACCGCTTTTCTCGTATGATGATTCACTCTCAACGGGAGGGGTAAAGACAGATTCGCTCTGACTCTCTTTTACGCTCTCGCTTTGAGATTCGCTGCTGCTTTCTTCCTTGTTCTTTTTACAACCTGCAAAGCAGGAAAGGGTAAAAAGCGCTGAAAAGACCAATGCTAAAATTCTGTTAAATTTTTTCATGTTTTTACCCTCCTTATACTGCGTAAACCGTAAAGGTTTGTACCGTTAAATTGTAATTGTCGTCGTATGCCATTACCGTAATTACGTATTTACCCTTTTCTTCAAGCCTGAACGAATTATCGGACGCCTTGAAGGAGTTTGGATAATTTTTATCGCTTTGAGATAAATACGAGGTTAAGGTCTGGTTTTCGTAGTGATGAAGAAGCCTTATTTCGCTGTTTGGAAGCTCAACGAAAATATCACAGTACGCCTTGCCCGAATCGTCGCTTACGCTGACGGTAGGAAGGGTTACCACGCTGTTTACCGCAAGCACCACGTTTTCAAACTGAACGCTTAAGGTCGGAGCCGTAGAATCAACTACTCTGATGTTTCTTACGATAGTCGTTTTTCTGCCAACGGAGTCGACCGCCGTATAAACTACCATATAGTAGCCTACTCTTTCAAGCTTAAGCTCCATTTCCTTATTTGCGTTTGTTTCTGCAATTAAGGTTTGTCTGTCGGGGTCGGCTACTCTTATAGTTACCGAGGTAACCTGATTTAAAACGTCGAAGGCGCGAGCCTTTCTGAGCGTGACAACCTCGCCAACCTTAGCCTTTAAGGTTATATCGCCCAATATTTCTATCTGAGGACCGACCTTATCCTCGTTTGATTCAAGCGAGTTACCGCGGAGACCTAACATCTGATTATTGAGAGATGAAATCTGCACGGAACTTGTCGCTCTTACCTTCTCAAAAATAAACTTCACGTACAGTCCGTTTTCAAACGTAGTCAGGTCGTTACCTTGGTCGTCCTTATCAACGATTGCCTGTGCTACGTTATTAGCGTCGCTGACAATTCCCGATTTACTGTTAAAATTAAATTTAAAATATCCGTTATAGCTGGTAAATTCGGAGGTCTGCCCAAACGGAGTTTTAATAATAACCTTGTCGCCGTCTAAAGCAAATCTGAGCGTAACGGTATGAGAACTGTTTTCAGCGTCGATAAGCTTAACCGCAAAATATTCAAATTTGGAATTTTGCTCAGTCAAGGTTGCGCTGAGAGAGAATTCTTCGCCCTGAAGCTTATTTGCAAAATTTACAGATGCTGCCGAGTCGGTCGACAATAAAACGCCTTGCTCCTCCATCGTAGCCGTTACTTTTCCGTTTTGAGCGAAGAAATACGCGCTGTGGTTTCTACCGTCTTGACCGCTTATAACCTTAAAGGTCGAGGTTAAAACGTCTCGCTCAACGCCTGCAGCCTTAGCTGTGCATTCAACGGTTGCCGTTGAGCCTGAAGCCACGAAACTTCTGTCGTCGCCTAAGGTCTGACCGTTTACGCAATATTCGATTGCGCAGTCTAAAACAGCGTTACCGTAACAGGTCTTTGCATTGACCTCGGGAATAGTGTATTTAAAGCCTTCGATTAAAAGCTCCGGTAAAACTATTCCGCTTGTGAATAAGGTTGAATCGGTAGCAATTGATTTAACGATTATTTCTTCGTTAACGTACTGTCCGCTAAAATCTGTAGCCTTATAAACAATTTTATAATCTCCAACCTGCTCAAGTTTAATTTGACCGTTTATAATTTCAATCTCGCTGCCGTTTGGGTCTGACACTTTGACGGTAACGGCAACGTCGCCTATACCACCGAACGCTCTTATCGACGTAGGCGAAGGAATATCTATAAGACTGAATACGTCAGCCGAGCCGTCGCTTGGCAAGCCTACCATAACGATAGGGTCTGCCTCTGCAATACAGTTAAATTGAATTTCCTTTACGGTCTGATTGCCCGAATAGTCGGTTGCTACGTATCTGATAATATACGTGCCAAGCTTATCGGTAACGAATTTACCGTCCTTTACGGAAACGTCGCTTTCTTTTCCGTCGTAGAAATTGACGTGAACAACCGATACTTTTACGTCAACGCTTGAATCGTAAAAATCGTATACGGAATACGGGAACACCCCGTATTCGTTGCCCAATAAAGAATTCGGAGCCTTTGACTGACCGCATAAATCAATTTCAACGTCGGGAGCCTCGCTGTCGATTATCTCGTCTGCAACGAGCCTTATACCGCCGATTTCATTGAAGATTACTCTTCCGCCGTCACTCTTTACGTCGGTAAAAGCAACCTTGAGTTTTATATTTTTGCTCTTAAATCCGCCCCATGCAGTACCGCTAAAGACGATTACGTCGTCAAGGTCTGCAACTAAAACCTTAGCGCCAAAGCGCCAAGTATACAAGGCGTTTTCTTCAGCATCGAAATAAAGCTTAACCGAATATTCAGATTCCGAGCCGCTAAGCTCTGCGCGGAAGCTGGTAAAAACAGACGTGCCGTAAATATCCTTAACCTGCCAAACAGGTGTTCCGCTATCGTAATTGTAGCCACCTGCGGTTTGTCCCGTCGCCGCCGCGTTTACAAAGCACATATGCTTTGGAGAACCACCGTCGGAGTGTCCGTCGGTAACGTTTACTCTAAAGTAATTTGATTCGTCACCTGCATCGGAAAAGGTTAAAATCATTTGCTTGAAATCAGCCTCGCCTTTTTGAGAGGGCTCTACGACTGCTTCAAACAACAAATTCTCTTTAGTCAAATACGATACGGCTATCTCCTGCTCGTATTCAATCACAGCGCCGCTAAATACGTTTACGGCAACACCCTTATAAGCGTCGTCAGCCTTATAGGCGTAGTTCACGACTCCGTCAACCTCGGCAAAGTTGTTTACCTTAAACAAATTGACCGCGCCTATTACAGCGCTGCAATATTCGGTATTGACGGTTTTTCCGTTTACCGAATATTCAACCGTATATTTGCCCGGCTCGCTCGCCGTAAACTTGTTACCGACGTAAACCTTGCCGCCTGGAAAAATTACGCTTGAATTTGCTTTTACCAAGCTTTCACCGTCTTGATGGTAATATTCGGGGATTTCAACGACTTCGCCCACCTTAACCTTTTCGGTAAGGGGCGCGCTCATTCCCGTTTTTACCTCGCCGCCGGCTACGGCAACCACGCCAAAGCAGGCAAACGCGCAAACAAACGCAGTTAAAAGCGCCTTTAAAATTAAGCCTTTTTTTGATTTTTTCATTAGCCTTTTACGCCTCCTATAGACATATTGGACATTATTTTTTTATTAAATATAAGGAATAGCACTATTATGGGAACTGCTACCACCATAGTTGCTCCAAGCTGAACCGGAGGCTTTTTAAATTCCGTCGTGGAAACTATATGATATAAGCCGTATGCAACTACGGGGCGAGGCTCCCAATATATCATAGGTATCTGATAGTCGTTCCAATACTGGATAAAGTTTAAAAGCATAACCGTGGATATCGTACCGAACGCTATCGGCAAAATTACCTTAGTCATAATATAGAAATCGGACGCACCGTCGATTTCCGCAGCCTCGGTATAATCCTTTGGTATAACCTTGAACTGAGCATGGAAAACCAAGAAGTATATTCCTAAGAAGTTAGCCTTTAAGACGTATAAGCCTAAAACGCTATCCATAAGCCCTAAGTTTTTAACCATCTTTATCTCAGACGGCAAGGAGCCTACGATAGGAATAGCCATAGCGACTAATACGATTGTATATACTACACTACCCAATTTGTAATCGTATCTTGCAACGAGATAAGCCATTACGCAGGTAACCATAGTTTGTATTATAGCGCAACCGCCTGCGTATAAGAAGCTGTTAAAGAACATATACACAAGTCCGACGCCCTCTGAATTATCTCTCGTTGGCATTTTAAAGTTTAAAAAGGTAAACTCATAATTATCAAAGCAGAGATATTTCAAATTGAGTAATGCCTTTACGTCTTTAGCATTATTTGCAACGGTAAAAACCTTTTCGTTTTTAAAGGACGTGAGAAGCGCCCAGAATAAAGGAGTCAGAAGAGATACCGTATAAATTGCCAAAACCGTGCAAAGTATAACCATACTAACGCTCGTTTTAAAACGCATTTTATTTTTCCTATTTATATTAGTCATATCAATCTTCAAACCTCGCGCATAATTTTCTGAACAATACGGTAAGAGGTATTGCAATAAGCGTGCAGCAAAGACCTAACGCGCTTGCATAGGGGAACCAGTCGTAGCCGTAGCCCGAGTTATTTATCTGAACGAGCGTAAACATATAATAACCCAAGGTCAGCGGATGCGCGCCGTCGTAAGGACCGTAGAAGTTGAAAAGGTTAGCCTGATTTATAAACAGCGTTGCAATTGAAGCTATCATAAAAGTTAAAACCGTTCCGATTACCTCGGGCAAAACGATGGAAATAAATTCTCTCATCGGCTTTGCGCCGTCAAGCTGTCCTGCCTCTATAATAGACGGATTTATCTGCTCCATTGCATTGCTGTATAAAAGCACCTGCGTACCGAAGCCAACCCAAAGATTATAGATTACTACCGTGATAAACATTGCGCTTTTGTCCGTACCTTGAAGCCATCCTCCTACCCCAAAAGCAATAGGCATAATACTCTCTGTAAAGAGGTTGAAAATAATGGTTATAACTATCGCGGGAATAATCGAAGGCAAAAATAATATAAACCTATAAAACCGACCTATGGTTTTACGCTTATACACGTAGTACGAGAAAAATATGGCAAGAGCCGTTCCGCATATCGCAGTAAAAAACCAAACTATAAGCGAATTTTTAGCCGCAATTAAAATAGTTTTAGTTTTTACTATATCGTTGAAAACCTCTTTGAAGTTCGCGAAAAGGTTACCGCCCAAAAACTCGAATTTACCGCCTTTATAATCTTGAAAGGCAAGTAAAATGCTTTGGAAATTTACACCGATATAAAAAATACAAAACTGAATCAACGGAAGAGCGATTAAAGAATAATAGAATATCTTTTTCTTATCCACTTTTCGACGTTTCTTAGGAGCTTGCTCAAAATCCTCTTGTCCAAGCCCTTCTATTCTATATGTCATCATAGTCTCCTTGCATGCCAATCGAGAATAAGCGTAAACGCTTATTCTCGCTAAAATGACGTGTTTAACTTATCAATTAGTGTGCAAAATATAGTCCTTGGAAATAATCCATTGCAGTCTTTGACGCGTTTTCGGTCAATCTGAAATAGTTGAACGGATTTTCAACCGATACGCCCGTACCGCCTATTTTAGACTTCCAAGCCCAAGCGCCCAACATATAGCTTGCAGAGTTTTCTACGTAGGTTTGCGCGCTTGAATACGGATATACTATATTTGAAGAAGACTTTAACTGCATAAGTGACTTTCCGAAATAAGACATACTCTCTTCAACGTCGTCTACCGAATAGAAGAACGGTCTCGTTACGGACGTTTTTGCAGTAAAGTTTGCAAGCTCTGCGTCGGTGTGTAAAAATTTAACGAATTCCTTTGCGACCTCAAGTTTAGCACCCGTCGTACCTGCGTTTACGAAGCACAAGGAGTCGTTAGAAGAAACGATAGTTTGCTTATGCTCTCCCTCAGATTCGCTTACCATAGGAATAGGCATAAACGCAAATTTTCTCTGCTTTTTATAGTCTCCCCCGTCCCATGCGGAATCAATATACTTTGCAGTATTAAAGTTACCTGCTATATCAGATTCGTTTTCAAACCAAGCACCGTCGATTACCATAGCAACGGGATTAGTTTGAATGCTGCCGTTCAAATAACTGCTGATGAGTCTATATTGAGCGTCTCTGAAGGTTACCGACGACTGACAGTTAGCCTCGTTGCTTAAAATTACGTCCTTTAAGAATTTAAGAGCGTAATACTTACCGGGCTGCTTTTGTAATTCCTTAATGTTTGTACTGTTAATCGTGGCGGTATTTGTTACGGGAACATCACCGTTAAAGGATGAAACGACGTCAACCGTACCGCTATGCGACCAGTTTACCTGCATTTTGTTCTTACCCTCGTAGTCTGCCCAATAGTTTGCAAGAGTGTTTACGAAGTAAGTGGTACTTTCGGTAGCGTAAGTAAACGGAGTTACGCCATCGTTACGTATTTTATCAACAAGCTGCTTAAACTGAGCGTAGGTTCTTGGCGCACCGTCGTCATAGGTGCCTGCAACGCCGTCTAAACCTACCGACTTATTGGTAGAGGTAAAGTTACCGTTTTCATCAAAGAACCAGCCTTGAGCTTCGAACATATCTACGTCGTATACGAAGCCGTAAATACCCTCGTAGAAAGGAAGACCGTAATATTTACCACCCTTTGCTGTAAGGAAGCTTTGCATTGCGCCGTCAAGCTTATCCTCAATCGAGCCGGTTTCACCAAAGCCAACGCTACCCGTAACGACGTCTGAAATGTCGGCAACCCAACCGTCTTCAACGAGCTTAAAGTAGTCTACAGCCTCGGTGAGATATACGTCCTCTTTAAGTGAGGTAAGCATCGTGCCTGCGTGAGAGTCCTTTACCTCTACCGCAACGCCCCTCTTTCCGCTTTCAAAGGACTTTCCTTCGTACTCAGCCATAAATCTTTTAGCAGCATCCTCAAGCCAAGCCTTACCGATACCGCCGTTGTAGGTTGCAACCGAAATCGTGGTTTTACCTTCCGTAGCAACGCTGTAAGACTCGCTTTCACTTTCGCTTGCGCTCATTAAGCCTGCGTATGGGTCGCTTTCGTTGCTGTTACCATTACATGCAACCATAGAAAAGCAAGAGAACGCCATAACTGCACTCATAAGACCTGTCAACAATTTTTTCATCTCTTTTTCTCCTTTATTTTAGTATCGCTAAAAAAGCGAATAATATTAACCAATGCATTAATATAAACAAACTGCCGTTTACTTTAGTTGTAGCTCAAAATAAGCTGCTGATAGCTTTTTGCCTATGGGCTTCTTTGAGGGAAGCCCATAAGCCTTAAGGATTTCAACCTTATACGATTATGTTTACCCAGTTGTTAGTGTGAATTTCGGTTACCTCAAGACGAGCGTATCCACTACCCATTTCAAGAGCTATAGTGAGAGCTTCCGTTCCGTTTAATACACTATCGCTTAACTTAACTTTTAAGAAATATCCGTCCGTGCTATATCCGTTTGCTTTATTTTTAACGTCGTTGGACGAGCCTGCGTCGACCAAAATCAAGTATCCGTCGGATATAACGGCTTCCATCTTGTACCAGTGACCTATTAAGCTTGAAGGAACTTCTAACGTAGCGCCGCCAATCGTCAAGCTACCGGGAGCAACAGTAACGGCAAAGCCAACGCCAAAGCGAACCTCTGCATAAATACCGTAAGCAAGCTTTGGAAGAGTAATCGTCGCGCTGGTAGCTTTATTGTTAGAGTCTTGAACGTAAGTGTACGTACTATAAGATGACGTACTGAAACAAGAGCTACTTGCTATTGCAACGTTAGGCTCGCCGCACGAGGCCCCGTCAGCCAATCCTGTTTCAAAGCCTGCAACAACACTCGTTTCAATCTTTTGTACCTTCTTTGTTACAGCGTGCAATTCGGTAATTTCTGCTTGCGACCAAGCGCCGAAATTAAAGTCGATTACTAAGCTTTCCGTGCCGTTTGCAACACTCTCGGAAAGAGCAACGCTAAATACTTGTCTTGCCGTTTCATTATTAGCCTTTTCAAGCATTAACGTTAACGTTCCGCCCGTAACGACAGCCTTGAAGTAGTAATCTCCGTTTTGAGGATTAATTGCGTCAAAGCTTGCACCGTTGATGGTAATAATACCGTTTTCGGCAACGTATGGGCTCCAGCTTGTTGCGCCTGCGATTGCGTGAATACCGAAGTAAACCTCGTCGTACGCGTTAAAGTTGAATGCAGGAAGTGTTGCCGTTCCGTCGTAAGTACCGCTGTCAAAGGTCTTTTGCTTAGTTGCGTTGTATGCGGTAATAAAGTTTGCTACTTTCGTTCCGGCAGTTGACCAACCCGAAGGAACGTTATCAAACGTAGATTCGCTCGACGTAAACGGATTGAGAACGTGCATTTCTGTAATTTCTGCTTGCGACCAAGCGTCAAATTGGAAATTAATTACTAAACCAGTATATCCGTTTGCTACGTCGTCGCTTAAAACAGCCGTAAAGAGTACTCCACCGCCGTCGTTATTCGACTTGTTATCGTCGGATACGATGAGCAATCCGCCCATAACGGTTATCTTCCAGTTGTGGTTCTTGGAATTGTCGAAGGAGTACGCCCCACCTGCAATAGAAATCGTACCGTTTCCTGCCGAAATTGCGCGTAAGCCAAAGTAAACCTCGGTATATGCGTTATAGTTGATTGCAGGAAGAGTTGCAGTTCCGTCGTAGTTGCCGGAAGTAAACTGAATCATATGAACGTAAGTAGAATACGTGGTGTTGTAATCGGTGCTATGTCCACCCCAACCTGTTTGAATACGTTCGTCTTGGTCAACAGCACCGTTTGAAGTATCTACTACAGGGTCGTTAAGAAGAATTTCTTCACTAACCTCAATTTTGTAATAGTTTTCATAAATAACCTTATTTACTAAGGCGACGTTAATTCTGTGAGCGTCGGTTGCCTTTAATTCATCACTAAGGCCGTTGTTGAATTGGCGATAATTTTCAATAGCTTGAAGCTGAGCGTCAGAACCGGCGTTTGCAGTTAAAACCTCGTTTGCATAATAACCGTCTATAACGCTTAATACCGTATCGCTTAATTCAAGATTTGCCCTTTCGTACTCGGTTAAGTAACCTGCGTTGTCAAGGTAATTTTGAATATCCGAATCACTGTAAGAATTGCTTTCAATAGCCTCAACCGCTTCGTTTATCTTAGCAACGTAATCGCTTGCAGTTAAGGTTGCGTGGAATTCGGTAATAGCAAACCCAACGTATCCCGTAACCGTAAAATCAATTCTTAAACCTTCGGTTCCGTTTGCAACGCTTTCAGGAAGAACGACAGTGGACTGTGGCCAAGCACTTGTTCCAACGGTATTTAAAGAACCGAAATAAAGAGTCGTAACTCCGTCAACCGTAACTATGCTGATAAGCTTGTGGTTGTCTTCTACTTGAGCAACCTGAGTACCGGCAAATTTTACACCTATAATCTTTGCGTTGTTAAGATATGCAAGGTCAACCTTTGAATATAATTTGTAGTTGATTGCTGGAAGAACGATATAAGTTTCTCTACCCTCTTCAACAGTTCCTGCGCCACCGTCTGCCGTAAGCGAGAATTTAGCCCAATTAGCAAATTTATTATCATCAGTTTCTCCTGCACCGGTGTATCCGTCATAGTCTGAGTCGAAATACCATCCTGCATTTGGGTTAGCCTCTGCTCCGTCTCTTCCCACGTAGCCGGTTTCAACTTGAGTGTTATCAAAAACGTATTGAGCAGATATTACCTCGTCAACGCCGCTGACCGTTTTATACCAGGTAGCGACGAGGGTGATATCCTCGGTAACCTCACTGCTTACGTCGTAAGCTTCACCGTTTAACGTCCAGCCCTTGAAAATATATCCGTCGAGCGTTGGCGTATAGGTTACAGAGTCGCCGTAAAGAATTTTATCAGTTTTAGTGTTTGCCGTACCGTCGTAGCTTACGTAGGTCACGTCAAAATATTCGTTAAACGTTGCCGTATAGGTAGCGTCGCCCGTTACGGTAGAAATTTCAGGAGTCCAGCCCTTGAATTCGCAGCCCTCCTTAGTAGGCGTTGCGCCGCTATAAGAAGGAGTTGTGCCGTAATTCCACGTGCTTTGCTGTAATACCGTTCCGTCCCAATTTTGGAAGGTTATAGTAGGTAATCCCTTGAAAGTTGCCGTATAGGTAGCGTCGCCGTCTACCGGAGCAATCGCAGGAGTCCAGCCCGTAAACGTATAACCGTCTCTCGTAGGCTCTGCTCCGCCGTATACGGGAGTTTCACCCTTGTTATAAACGGTAGTTTCAAGCTCGGTTCCGTCCCAGTTTTGGAAGGTTACGGTATGTTTGGTATCGTTAGATACGATAAATACGCCTTCACCCGGGGCAAGAGAGAGTGTATATCCGCTTGTGGTTATGTTTACGGTTGACTGTCCGCCTGTTCCGTAAACGGTATATTCTCCGTTTGCTTTAGCCTTAAAGGTAATTGAAAGAGTTTTATTATCGGTTGGAGCGGAATAGTTTACAACGGTAAACGCTTCATTATCGTTTGCATCCTTCATTACGCCGACTACGTAGTTGCTGCCCGAGCCGCTGATTGACGAGAAGGACGAGGTGCTGCTTGCCGAAAGTATATAGCCTGATAACAACGAATCGCTCTTTACGTTATTAAACGCGTCGTACTGAGCGTCCTTACCGATACCTATAAAGCCCTTGCTTGGCGAGCTCATAACAACGCCCTGCCAATCGTAGGTCTTGTAAAGCGAGCCGAAATTTGCAACCTCGGTAACAACCGATTTAATAGCGTTGTACGCCTCTGATTTGTTGTTGTAAATGTCTACCGGCGTTTGGTCGCCAAGAATAACGTCTGCATTTTCCGATTCCGGAGAATAACCCCACCAGCCTACTGAATCCATACCGAACGCAAGCGCGGTATAGTACATAAAGCGGTATTCCTCCTCGTTCGGAACACGGTTGTTGTTCGTGCTGTTCCAACCACACGCCTGTAAAATTGCGTTCGCCTGAGCGCCGTACTCTAAAGCGTAGTGCTTAAGAACAGCCATATCGTACATAAACGTTTGCGACAAGGTTCCGTCGGCATAAACAGGATAGCTGTCCATAGAAAGATATTTAGTGCCGTTGGTGACTTGAGACAGTACCGTATCGCAGTATGCTTTGATATAAGCCGAATAAGAGGTATAATCACCGGACGACCATCCGTCGTAATAGGACGGGAATAGGTTTACCATAAAGAGGGCGTCGTCGCCGTAAAGACCGTCAAACCATTCAGCATACTCTGCAAGGCGCTCCATAGACGTCGCTAACGGCAACGGCTCGTCCCATGCGAAGAAGCCACCGAAGCCCTCGCATTCTGTAAGCGTAGCCATTTCCGCTTGAAGCGACTGATAATTTTCTAAGGAAACGTATTCGTTTGTTACGCCTGCGTTTTTACCGCTCACGTAGGTCGTAATACCGCCGTACGTCCAGAACATATTTATAATGCTCTTCATTATCTCAATATTCGCTGGGCTGTTTAAATAAAGGTCTCCTACAAGACTGCTACCATTGAGCATAACGGACGTAAAGCCTGCGTCACGCATTGTTTCGGCAATAGCCTTATTCGTATCGTTCATATAATCGTTCGTTGCGTCGAGCTTTGGATGATGCCATGCAGTAGCGTCCAAATCAGGCAACGAAAGGTCTTTATAGTAGAATTCAATTAAGTTTTTCTTATTTGCGTAAAGCTTAAGGGCAATCTCCGAGAAAGGAGAGGTTAAGGCATAGCCGTCGTAAGCGTTTGCAGAAATTTCAACCTCGGTGTTAAGAGCCGCCGTCAAAGTGCTTTCATCAACCTCAACGGTACCCTTCTTAGTTTTTACGTGTCTTACAGTGTACTCAACGCTGTAGATTCTTCCGGCTAAATACTCGTTAAAGCCGTCAATGTATTTGCTTTGAACAGCCTGTGCATTGTCGTTTGCGTCTATAGCCTTTTGAGAAACGTAATATATAGAACGCGCATTGTTTTCAATGTCGTCGCCATAGTAAGATGCAATTATATACTCCCCGTTTACGCAGGTATATGCTACGCCTACGAATTCACGGGTTAAGTTGCTCGTAATAATTTCGGTTATAGCGCCGCGGATTTCATATTTGCCGTCGCCGTCGAAATCTACAGGAGTAAGATTGTCAAGGAGAAGCATCCTGCGAACGGCTTGATTTGAGCCTGCCGTTGCAGTCGTTGAATATTTTGCGTTAGCTCCGAAAAGGTTTGAAGCGGTAAGCTCGTATCCGTCGGTTACGTAGTCGCGAGGTACGATAACCATACCAAAGGTTGCGCCCTGCGATTTTAAGCTGACGTAAGTATCTGCCGACATTTCAGCAGAAAATCTTAAACCGTTAGTTTCGGTTGCCGTAACTCTGACAGCCGCGCCGTCTTCCATTACGAAATCGGTAAATCCAACGTGTACGACAACCTGCTTTCTGTATATAGCTCCGTTTCCGTCCGTAGTGCTAAAAGTAGCAAGATATTCGGAAAAGCTTTCGCCTTTGCGAAGTTCGAATTTACCGTCGCTAACAGCTCCTATGAAGTTAATATCAACTGCATTGCCGTTTGAGGAGATTGCAGTTACGTCGCTTGCGGACTGACCGGGATTTACAACCAAGGTTTCACCGATTGCGCTTCCGTTTACGTTAACCGTTATCGAGGGAGTAATCTCAGTCCACTTCGAGCCGTCAAAACTATAAGACTGAGTATTTAGTTTAATAAAATGCTGTGCGGCGCTTGCATCCGTACATACGTACCAACCGCCAAAGGTTATAACGTCTCCTGCTACTGCGGTAATACCCGTTTCATTAAGCGCAACGTACCAGTCGGTTGCGGAGAATTTTCTAAACTTGATTTCAACATTGGCGCTGTTGTGATAGCCGTAGAAGTTTGTTCCGGCAGGTCTCGTAGCATATTGCCAACCGTTGTCTTCCGAGCCCACGGGAATATGATTTGCAGACATAGAAAGATAGAATCCGTTTTGAGGATTCGCGTCAGAGGTGGTTGAAACGTCAAAGGAGTACGTTCCTGCATTTGCCTCGTCCCATGACTTACCGTCATAAATAAAGCTGGTGTTCTCAATCTTAAACGCGCCGTAGGTTGCATTATAAAACCAACCGTCGAAGGTAAGCACGTCACCGGCTTTTGATACTCCCGAAACGGAAATATAAGCAGCCTCTTTATGATCCCCCGCTTGTGCGTACACCTTTTGCACGTTAGAAGAAATAGCGTTTCCGTTTAAGGTTAAGGCTCCGCAAATAGGAGAATATTGAGCGTGTGCAGACCAGTCGCTATCGGTTCCGCTCGTTATCTTACCCTCTCCGTCGGGAATCCTGACGTATAAATTGCTTGCATCACATGCGTTGATAGCCCAATCTACTTTGTACAGCTCAATTCCGTAAGCCGAATCGCTTATGACGGTTAATGCTTCTCTATTTAAGACGCCTTGCTTATTATAGGCACTGCTGGTTGAATCCGCATAGCTGTTTGACAATGTACATTTTATCAAAACGGTACTCTTGACAACTGCGTCTGATTGATAATAGGTACCGGCAGGAATTTCTAACAAAAACGTTTGACCAACGGCACAGTCGAACTCACCGTGGTTTACGTAGAAATTACCATCATGAACTTGCGCAGGCACTTTCTTGCCGTCGAAATAAACGTAGGTATCGTAAATCTCCGGAGTAGTAAGTCCTGCAACGAAGGTATAGGTAGTGGGAACGCCCGTTCCGTCCTGTGCCGAATACTCAACGCAAGCATAGGCGATAGAAACCTCAGTCTCTGTCGCTGCTTTTGCTTCCTTAACGTCAGCTGTTAAGCCAACGCCGAGAGCAAGCACAAACATAAATGAAAATACAGCTAATAAAATCTTTTTCGCTTTCATTTTCCGTTCCTCCTTTAACCCTTTAGCGCAGGGTCTTCCCAGCCATCGTCAAAGACGTCGTCACCGGTTGACGTTTTGATAAGGTCTTCACCTAACGTCAACACCAAAACAATGGGGTTTTCATAAATTTGTTTCATAACAAACTCCTTTTGCCAATGCGCTTGCGCGCGCTGGCCTCGCTTAGTTTTCTTTAATATCTTGCACAGCTTTGCCTTTCGCACTAAATAAGGTCTATCGCTGTCGTAATTTAGCAATCGACAAATACCCAAGATAATTATTTCATAATTAATTTTATCATATAATTTTCAACTTGTCTTGTCCCACAGTTGTAAAAACTTGTTCTAAAATTGCAACTATTATAAATTTTAATTGTTTTAACCGTTTTTTTTAAGAGATTAAACCCGTGTCCTTCTTTGGCAAGTGCGCGCACGTGACATAAATATTTATTAATAATAACCATGACCGAATTGACCTGCAAGCAAGAAAATTCTTGATATAAACACTATTATTTTAGCCTTTTTTCGATAAATCTTTATTAGTGTAAAAATGCAATTTCAGTTGTTGACATATTGCTTTTTTCGTGATAGAATAATCTTATGAGCAAAGATATTGAGAAAAAATACCCGTTTTTAGGTAAGGTTTCAGAGACTGAAGGTTTATTAACCAGCACCTTCGCGCATTCTTCACCTTGGAAAAACGCAAACACGTCCTTTCAGTGGTTGAATTTTGAATATCCAAGATATCACGGACATACCGACTGGGAAATCCTGATAGTTTTAAACGACCGTATCATTCACAAAATCAACGGAGGAGAAAGCGTTATACACGAGGGTACAGCTTGCTTAATCGGCCCTAAGGATAGACACGCCTTACATTTTCCCGACAAAAAGCCAAATCAGTTTCAGGGCTTAAACTTTTTAATACGCGATTCGTATATGAAAAGCGTGCTTGACCTATACTCGCCGTCTACCTACGACAGACTGATAAAATCCAAGCAAGTGCTTACGTTCTCTTTATCCTCAACGTTTTTGGAGGATTTGACAAGCTCGTGCTTAGAAATTCAAGGTATAGATTATAGCTGTACGCCTCAAAAGGAAGAGAATTGTAATATACTTTTTCACTCGTTGCTATTAAGATTTTTAAAGCAGTCAAGTGAAAAAACGTCTATTTCGAGCGACCTTGCTTCCTTTATAAGAAGCTTGAACAACCCAAACATTTCTCAAGAAACGGTTAAGGAGCTGCAAAGCAATCTTCCTTACAGCTACTCTAACCTTACTAGAATTTTCAAAAAGCGCGTCGGCTGTACGATTACTCAATACGTAAACAAAATAAAGCTTGAACACTCGAAGGAGTTGCTTACCACGACCGATATGACGACTCTTATGATTGCAAATCTCTTGCATTTTGAGTCACTCAGCCATTTTAACCATTTGTTTAAGAAATATTTTAATATGACTCCTACGCAGTATAAAAAAGAAATTTTGAACGCTTCTAAATTTTAATCGCAAAAAACCACCCTATAAGTCGATTATCGGGATGTTTTGTATTTACTACGAATTTGCAATCATATTGTTTGACAAGATTTGATTAATGGATTTTTAAATTTTGCGAGCAAATTTTGTTCTTCCCCGACCGCGGCACAAAAAATAACAGGCAAGGAAAAGTCCTTGCCTGTTATTTTGGTGCCGCTGGTCGGTTCCCTTTGGGGACTGATGCTTTGCATCAGGATTTCCTTGCGGAAATGCGAACCCAAATTAAAATTTGAATTCGAACCGCCAGTCGGCGAAAAAAAAAGAGCAAAGAGTTTTTCTCTTTGCTCTTTTTTGGTGCCCCACGCATTATGCAACTTGAACCAAAAGATTATGGTAAATGATAATAACATAATACTCACCCAAACTTTACCCTAACTTCACCCCAACAAATTAGCCTATAGGTCAATTATCTAAAGTTTTAGTAATTTTAACTTTAGCCGTTATGGATTGTTATTCTGTAGTTTTTTGAGAAATGTTTTCACTTCATCTAAAGAATTAATTTCAGAAACTTTTTCGACAAGTTTCTTCTCGTATGTAGATTTTTGAATATCTAACAACTCAAATATCACTACACGATATAATAAAAACAATTTACTATTATACCATAAGTTTTCAGCACCCTCTAAAAACTGTTTGTTGTTTTTTGTTCTTATATGAGCAATTCTATTACGTGTCTCTACTAGGATTTCGCAAAACAATTGCTCATCAATAGCAATCTCTTCTTTAAAAATTTCTTTACCATAATTATCAATAAATTTAATTAAGTTTTTAACTAATTGAGATTCACCCCTTTTTTTTGCTTTTTCAAAAACTATATGTTTTTTCTGTTTAACGAGTTCAGCCAAGCCCTCAAAAAGTTCAACTGTAAAAGAGCATTTAATATCACATGGGATTGAAACATCAGAAAAACAATATAACGCCATTTTATGTATTAAATCCAATTTCGTTCTAATATCTATCCAATTCAAAATTAATTGGACGTTTAAAACCTTTTCAAATTCAAAAAGAATATTCGTTGTTCCT
>JAZNDO010000088.1:0-1720 GCA_045588105.1 Christensenellaceae bacterium
GGTATAATATCATTACTAACAATAAGGACTTGACTACAAATGAACACTTTTACGGACACTTATACTGCAGTTAGAAACAGACTTATGGACTTACTTGACGAAAAACAAATGTCCTTACACAAGCTTGCAACCCTTTCTGGAATCGCCCCCTCTACGATTAAAAATATCATATACGGCAAGAGCGTAAATCCCGGAATAGTAACCTTAAAAATTCTTTGCGACGGACTTGGGCTTTCTCTCATTGAATTTTTCTCAACTGAGGAATTTAAAAACTTAGAGCAAGAAATCAAATAAATCACAGGTACTCTTACATAAAAAACACACGACGTTTAGTTTAAGCGCCGTGTGTTTTGCTTTTATAATAACTGTAGCTTGTATGAAAGGAAGAGAAAATGCTTTTATAATCCTATTTTATCAACCGCTTTGCCAACGAGAGAAAGACTGAATTTATCAAAATCAAGCGATTCGACAAGCTCGTCAACCTTGCTCTTTTGAATATTTTCAATATATTTTATCTTTTGCTCTGCGTCAAAGTTCTTATTCTCGAACAACAGATACTTACCGTAAAGCATCATTTGCGAAGCCGTACTTTCCTGACCGAAGGCAAACGAGCTTAGAACCTGCGCCTTGCCCTTTTCAAATTCCTTTTGAGTAATACCCTTTCTTTTAAGCTCCTTTAAAACCTCGAAAATAGCGTCGTAAGCCTCTTTGGTTTGGTCGGGATTAAGACCTGCGTAAACGGAAAGCGAGCCTACGTCGCGGTAGCCGGACGGATAGGAATAGATTGTATAGCAAAGCCCCATATCCTCTCTCACCCTTTGAAAAAGCCTGCTGCTCATTCCTGCGCCAAGCACGGTGTTAAGAAGGGACATCTCATCAAAATAATTTCCGTTGTATTTTATTCCGTCAAAGGCGATTGCAAGGTGATTTTGCTCAATATCCTTATTGATTTTTACAACCTTTCCTAAATTCGTCTTTTCGGTACGGTAATAAGGCTTAGATTTATTGGCTGCTACAAGCTCTGCAAAATATTTGTCAACAAGCCTTTCCGCCGTTTTTCCGTTTACGTTACCGGCAAAGCAAACGACTATGTTGTCTGCGTTGTAATAATCTCGCCTATAGTCCTCGATATAGCTTCTGTCAAAGGCTTTTATATTTTTTGCCGGACCTAAAACAGTTCTGCCTAAGCCCTCGTCACCGAAAAATGCCGAAGAAAGCCCGTCTATACAAACCTCCTCGGGAGTGTCTGCATACATATTTATCTCTTCGACGACAACGCCCTTTTCCTTTTCGATTTCCTCACTTGAGTAAAGAGAATTTAAAAACATATCCGAAAGTATTTCAAAAGACCTTTCCAAAGCTGCAGTCGTGCTTTTGACGTAATAACAGGTCATTTCCTTTGACGTAAAGGCGTTGACCTGCGAGCCTATTTCGTCAAAGGCTTCGCTAAGCTGAAATGCGGTAAGCGAGGGCGTGCCCTTAAAGGTCATATGCTCGATAAAGTGCGAAATACCGTTGTTTCTTTCACTTTCAAGCACGCTGCCTGCTCCAACCACTATACCGACGCTTACGCTCATAACACCGCTCATCTCGTTTACGACGAGCTTTAATTTATTTGGATATTCCTTAAAAAACATTTTAACCTATAAAGTCGGAGGCCAAGCGGTCTTAGGAAGACAAATGTATGAAACAACTCCTTGGCTCACAGAACGACATGGCT
>JAZNDO010000089.1:0-6419 GCA_045588105.1 Christensenellaceae bacterium
TATCAACAGCTTGAAGAGTATAAGCTTATGAAGGAAGCGAGCGTAAAGCTTAAGGACATAGAAACGACTTCCAGATTTTACAAGGAGCCCGATGAAAAGGCGAGCGACGTAAAAATCGTTTATAAAGATTTTACTCTTGACGGACTTGTAAAGGCTTTCAGCGATTTACTTTTACGGGCAGACCTTCAAAGAAGAATAAAGGGCGCTCAAAAGGAAATTCCAAAAGAGGTCTATACGGTTGCCGACAAGGTAGACTATATTAAAAACACCTTACTTGAAAGAAATTCCTGCAGCTTCTTTGATTTATTCAGAGAAGACGCGTCAAAACCGGAAATTATTACAACCTTTCAAGCAATGCTTGAGCTTTTAAAGGTTCAGTATTTATCTGCCGTTCAAAACGGCACATACGGCGATATTACGATAACGCTTAGAGAAGATAGGAGTGAAGACATTGGAGACCTTAGCGAGTATAATTGAGTCAATTTTATTTATTTCAGGCAAAGAGGTTGCAGTCAAAGATATTTCCGAAAAGCTTGAAATTACCAATAAAGAGGTTTTAAACGCAGCTAAAAAGCTTCAAAGCAAGTATGGCGAGGACAGCGGTATCAACCTTATAATTTTTAATAACAAGCTGCAATTTTGCTCAAACCCCAAAAACGGCGAAAGCGTCGAAACGGTTTTAAATCCGATTAAGGAAAGGGAGCTTTCAAAGAGTATGCTTGAGGTTTCTGCAATCGTGGCGTACAAGCAGCCCGTTACAAGACTTGATATAGAAGAAATCAGGGGAGCAAACAGCGAATACGCTATTCAGAACCTTCTTAAAAACGGAATAATAGAAATCGTCGGTAGAAAAGACACAATCGGCAAGCCCGTTTTGTTTGGCACAGGGGATAATTTCCTCAAGCGCTTCCAAATCGAAGCCTTGACCGACCTTCCCGATTACGAGGATTTAATGAACAAAATCAAGCTTATACACGCAGGCGACGACGATTCTTACCTTTTCAGAAAGGATGAATACGACGAGGCTAACGACCCTGACTACGCGCCAGAAAATCTGCTTGAGGGCTTTGACGGCTCTTCAAGCGAGCAGGCTATAGATATTTCTTCGGTTGACGAAGAGGAAATACCTGACTTTTTAAAGGACGAGGACGTTGACGTAATCGCTTAAAATTTTTAATCAAATAGCTTTGGACACGGAAACCAATCCGTGTCTTTTTTTTGCATATTTTCATATTTAATGCCTATACTTTTTTCGTGGTTTTATTAATTGTTTTTACCGTCAGCGCAATATTGCTTATTCCGATAAAATTCACGGCAAAATTAATGCTGAGCATTTCCGAAAAGAAATTATATTATTCAATAACTGCAATAAATCTCATGAAAATTAATTGCGGATATATAGATTTTAAAAGCGCGAGTATAAAGGTTGTATATTCAAACAGTAACCTCAAATTTATCACCTTAAACGACTTAACTTCAGGTAACGGTAATATAAACGTATTTAAGCATTTCAACTGCTTAAAGGTATCTTCAATAATTTTATTGGGTCAGGACGCCGAGGAGTATAAATACTACTTATGTGCTTTGATAAACTGCTTAAATCCAATAATTTACACAGTCTTAAAAGAAATACAACCATATTTACAATATAAAAACGACGTGCTTCTCTTAGGAAACGAGTCGTCGTCGGGAGCGCTTGCCGAGATAGATTATTCGGCGAATATCATAACGATAGCCTTTTTTGCAATTTTGAAAGCGGCAAATTTATTTATAGGAAAAATAAGACAATATAGGAGGAATAAAAATGTCAAAGGAAAGAGCAAACAATAAAATTCGCGAATTGATGTCAAGCGCGATGAAGGATTTAAATTCCTTAGTTGACGTCAATACCGTAGTCGGAAAGCCCGTTACAGTCGACGGCGGAACGCTTGTTATACCAATCACAAGGGTCACGTTGGGGTTTATGACGGGCGGTGGAGAATACGGCGAAATTAAACAGCTTAAAACGGATAAAAGCATGCCGTTTGCAGGCGGCAGCGGCGCGGTCGTATCCTTAAAGCCAAGCGGCTTTTTAATTGACCAAGGAAAGGGCGTTCAACTTTTAAGTGTTGCAGACGATGCTTTTTCAAGAGTTATCGAAAGCGTTGACAATTTTATAAAAAGTTTTAAAAATGAAGATAATAACTAATATTTTAAAATGTTTTACGATTACCGTAATTTCTATTTTACCCATCTCTCAAATTAAAATCGCGAAGACCTATGCGGCAGATGACACGGCGTACGTCGTTATAGAAAAGGAAAGCGGAAGAGTACTTAGCGAGCATAATCCGTCGACAAAAAAATTTATGGCAAGCACAACGAAAATTCTGACGGCAATAACGGTAATAGATAATTTTGAAATTGAAAGAGAGATTTCTGTCCCGAAGGAAAGCGTCGGCGTAGAGGGTAGCAGCGTGTATCTGAAAGAGGGCGATATATATTCGGTAAAGGACCTTCTTTACGGACTTATGCTTCGCTCCGGCAACGATTGCGCCGAGACCCTTGCGATTACCTTAAGCGGCAGCATTGAAAATTTTTCAGAGCTTATGAATGCTACCGCTAAAAAATGCGGCGCAGTAAACAGCAATTTTACAAATCCTCACGGACTTCACGACGACAGTCATTATACGACGGCTTACGATTTGGCGCTAATTACCCGTTACGCCTTAATGAATACTGAATTTTCACAAATTGCAAGCTGTAAAAGCTATACTGCAACCGAAAGGACGAGCAACGGCAAATGCCAATGGATAAATAAAAATAAGATGCTTTCATCCTTTGACGGCGCGACCGGCGTAAAAACGGGCTTTACCAAAAAAGCAGGCAGATGTCTCGTTTCTTCTGCAAAAAGAAACGGTATGGAGCTTATATGCGTAGTTTTGAACCAATCAGACCACTACGCTTTATCAAAAGGCCTTTTAACGGACGCTTTTGATAAATACAAACTCGTAAAAATCGTCGATTCAAAAAAATTCAACTATAAAATACCAAATAAAGGCAAAACGGAATACTATAGGCTGTCAGTAGACGGAGACGTATACTATCCAATCAAGAATAACGAAGAAATTACCGCAGAAATAGTTTTGCCCGAGTTTTTGGAATATTTACCGCAAAATCAAGCAAAGGTAGGCGAAATTAAAATTTATGCCTCAAAACAGTTGATTTTTTTGCAAAATATATATACACTTGTAAATGATTAAATATTATTAAGCGAGTATACACATGAGAATCAACAAATTTCTTGCCGAATGCGGAGTCGGAAGCAGAAGGGCTTGCGATAAAATCATTGAAGAGGGCAGAGTTAAAATTAACGGTAAGGTATGCGGTCTTGGCGCAGAGGTAAACGAGGTAAAAGACAGCGTTACCTTAGACGGCAAAAAGCTTGGAAAGGTTAAAAAATACGATTATTACATTATGAACAAGCCAAAGGGCTGCGTTTGCACTGTAAAAGACGATAAAGACAGAAAAACCGTTATGGACTATCTCCCTCAGATAAGTGCGAGGGTTTACCCTGTAGGAAGATTGGACTATGATTCCGAGGGCTTATTAATCTTTACCAACGACGGCGATTTGGCAAACAGACTTACACATCCAAGCAATGAAATTCCAAAGACTTATTTGGTAAGAATTGAGGGCACGATTGAAGAAAGCCTGCTTGCTAAATTAAGAGCGGGCGTAGTAATCGACGGTGTAAAGACCAAAAAATGTACCATAAAGGTCGTTGACGAGTTTAAAGATTTCACAAAGATGCACGTCACAATTACCGAAGGCAGAAACAGAGAAATAAGAAAGATGTTTGAAAGCGTAGGTAAAGAGGTCGTATTTTTAAAGAGAATTAAAATTGGCGATTTAACCCTTTCAGGTCTTGACAGAGGAGAGTGCAGAAAGCTCACCGCAGAAGAAATTGAATATTTGAAAAACGTTTAAGATGAATAAAATTACCGTAACAGACGATTTCAGCCAAAGCTATAACGAGCTGAAATCCGACTTAAAAGAAAAATATTTAAAGATTTTGTACCGTTTCGTAGATGAAGCGCGGGAAAAAGCCGAAGAAAAAGCTTCGGCTTTTATAAGTGACGATATTATACGGCTTACAGAGGAAACGAAGGAATTAAAAAAGCTCGTAAAGCAAGAGACAAAAAAATTCTACAAATCCGATGAATACGTTTTAGTCCAGCAAAGACTGATAGAATTAAAGGAAAAGCTTGATGACTGTCCCGAAGACCAAAAAGAGGACTTGCAAAAGCAAATTTCAAAATCTATGGCTGAGGTCGTTACAAAAAACATAACCATTAAAAACAGATTGAAGCCTCACAGCGACAAAATCAAATTCAATCAGGATATTATAGACTCAAAAATGCAAGAAATTGACGGAGATATAAGACAGGTTAAAGAAGAAATAATGGATTTTCTTCGCGATAAAATCGCCGTGTGCATCAAATACTACAACGACGAGCTGAGAGAATTAAACGACAGCTTTAAAATGCCAAGCTCGGAAGAAACCGAAATCCCCTTCGATTCAAACGTAATAAGACTTGACGTTCCTATTTTTGCATTGACTCAACCCCATGAAGAGGACGTTGACGGTTACGAAGACGAGGACAGAACGCTTATAGCAAGCGAAAATCAGAATACAACTAAAAACTAAAACACAAGAGCGTTGACAGTCCGTCAACGCTCTTGTATATTTTCAACGATAAATTTTTAATATCTGTCACGAGTTGTGACGTAGCAACGTCAATAAATACCTTGCGCAAGCATTGCGTCAGCAACCTTTTTAAAGCCTGCAAGGTTTGCGCCTGCAACTAAGTCGTATGAAAGACCGTATTCCTCGATTGCGCCTACGATTTGGTCGTAGATGTTTTTCATAATACCCTTAAGCTTAGCGTCGACCTCCTCCTTCGTCCAGGAAAGTCTTTCGCTGTTTTGGGTCATTTCCAAGCCGGAGGTTGCAACTCCGCCTGCGTTTACAGCCTTGCTTGGGCAAACGACTACGCCGTTTTCGCGAAGATATTCCATAGCCTCTAAGGTAGTCGGCATGTTGGAAACCTCGTTTACAATCTTTATGCCCATAGCAACGATTTTTTCAGCGTCTTGAAGGGCAATTTCATTTTGAGTAGCGCAGGGCATACATACGTCAACCTTAACGTTGCCCCACGGCTTTTGTCCCTCGTGGTATTCAACGCCGAATTTGTCGGCGTAATCCTTTATTTTACCACTTCCGGAAGCTCTCATTTTCAAAAGATAATCTATCTTTTCGCCTGTAACGCCATCCTTATCATAGATATATCCGTCAGGACCTGAAAGGGTTACAACCTTGCCGCCAAGCTCTGCAATCTTAGTACAAGCTCCCCACGCAACGTTGCCAAAGCCCGAAAGAGCAAAGGTCTTACCCTTTACCTCTTCGCCAAAGTGCTTTAACACCTGTTCTAAGAAATATATCGCACCAAAGCCTGTTGCCTCGGGACGAATTAAGCTGCCGCCGTAAGAAAGACCTTTACCGGTTAAAACGCCGTTTTCGTAATTACCCTTAATTCTTTTATACTGACCGAAAAGATAACCGATTTCACGGCCACCAACGCCGATATCACCGGCAGGCACGTCGGTATCCGCACCGATATGACGGTAAAGCTCGGTCATAAACGCTTGGCAAAAGCGCATAATTTCAACGTCGGTTTTTCCGATAGGGTTAAAATCAGAGCCGCCCTTACCACCGCCCATAGGAAGGCTCGTAAGACTGTTTTTAAAGGTTTGCTCAAACCCCAAGAACTTAAGTATGCCTTGATTTACAGAGGGGTGGAAGCGAAGTCCGCCCTTATAAGGACCAATAGCATTGTTAAATTGTATACGGTAGCCTCTGTTTACTTGATAGTTGCCGTTAGCATCCTCCCAAACGACCCTAAAGGATACTACGCGGTCAGGCTCTACCATTCTTTCTAAAATGCTATGTCTTCTGTATAGCTCTTCGTTTTTTTCAACCGCAGGAACAAGAGAAAGCAACACCTCGGTAACGGCTTGAACGAACTCGGGCTCGGTTGAATTTTTAATTTTTACTGATTCAATAACTTCGTTTATGTAAGAATTGTTTTTCATATCGTTTACCTCACTTTTTGTTATTATATCACATTAAGCTTTAAAATGTTAATTATTTTACGCAAAATTTTTTCATAAAAACAAAAAATATTTGAAATGTTAAGAAAAATGCTGTATAATAAAGCTATGGATAAATATATAATTGCAATCGGTGGAGGAGAGCTTCGCCAAAAGGAAACGTTAGAAATAGATAGAATAATTGCCGAAATGGCAAAGAAAAGAGCTGGCGAAAAACGGGCAGTCGCATTATTTATAGGTACGGCAAGCCACGATTTTATGCCGTATTA
>JAZNDO010000090.1:0-5170 GCA_045588105.1 Christensenellaceae bacterium
AGCCATGTCGTTCTGTGAGCCAAGGAGTTGTTTCATACATTTGTCTTCCTAAGACCGCTTGGCCTCCGACTTATATTTTTACCGTGGCAAAGAACCATGATTTTATCGCAAAGAGCAAGCATTACGTCCAAGTCCTCGCCAACGAAAAGAATACCTGTTCCCTTTTTCTTTTGCTCGTTTAAAATATCGTAAATTTGGTAAGACGAGTTTATATCAAGCCCTCTTACAGGATATGCCGTAACTATTACGTTAGGGTCAGAATCAATTTCACGACCAACCAAAACCTTTTGAACGTTACCGCCCGAAAGTCTGCGAACGGGAATTTCCGTAGACGGAGTTGCGATATTAAGCTTGTCGATAAGCCTTTGCGCATTTTTTCTTGCCTCTTTTCTGTTAACAAAGGGCATTATCGCAATAGATTTAATCTTTGCCCAAGCTTTAATTAAAAACGCCTCGAGTTTTGATTTTTTGGCAAGAGCCTCTTCTTCTACGTTATAAACCTTATTTTCAGAGTACGTTTTAAGCATCATATTGTCGGTGATAGACATAGAGGGCGCAAGTCCCATACCAAGTCTATCCTCAGGAATAAAGCTCATTGAAACGCCCTTTTCGATAATCGTCTTAGGAGGCAAGCCTACGATACTTTCGCCCTTGTGCATAATAAAGCCGCCGTTGATTTTTCTAAGACCTGCAATAGCCTCGCAAAGCTCCTTTTGACCACAGCCGGTAATACCTGCAACGCCTAAAATCTCACCGCCGCGAATATAGAAATTTACCCGCTTAATTGCTTCACTTCCATCATCCGCATTAACACATAAATCTCTGATTTCTAAAAGAGGTCTCTCAAAATCCGTCTTAACTCTTTCTATTTTTAAGTCAACCTTTTTGCCTACCATCATCTCGGTAAGCTCTTTTTCATTGGTGTCTTTTGTTTGCACAGTACCAATATACTCACCCTTACGAAGAATTGTAACCCTATCGGAAATCTCCAAAACCTCGTTAAGCTTGTGAGTTATTATAATGATGGACTTACCGTCTTGTCGCATGTTTCTGATTACCGCAAAAAGCTTAGTTATCTCTTGCGGAGTTAAAACTGCGGTAGGCTCGTCAAGTATTAAAATATCCGCACCGCGATATAAAACCTTGATAATTTCAAGCGTTTGTTTTTCAGAAACGGACATATTGTAAACTTTTTTATTTAAATCTATTTCAAAACCGTACTTATCGCAAATTTCTTGAACGGTAGTACGTATTTCCTTCAAATCGTATTTCTCTTTTTTTTCTAAAATTAAAGCGATATTTTGCAATGCGGTAAAAACCTCAACAAGCTTAAAATGCTGATGAACCATACCGATTTTATTATCAAAAGCATCTTTTGGAGATTGAATACTCACACTTTTGCCATTGATTTTTATTTCTCCCTTATCGGGATAATATATACCGCCCAACATATTCATAAGAGTCGTTTTACCGCAGCCGTTTTCACCGAGCAACGACAAAATTTCTCCCTTATAAACGTCAAATGATACGTTATTATTTGCAATAACCTTTCCAAACTGTTTAGTTATATTACAAAAACTAACGACAGCTTGCTTTTCGCACGTATTTACCATAATTTTCCTTGTAAATGCCAAATTTTAGTTTAGTAAAGCCAAAAAAACATATATCCAAGGGGCGCGAAGCCCCTTGGGTATACATCTAAAAACTTTTTCGTTTTAATTAAAAATTAGAACTTAGTGTTCAAGAAATTGATACCGTCGATTTGAATATCAAAGTAAGGTGCCGAACGGAAATCAGAATCACTTTCTGCAAAATAAGTAACTCCGCCTTCAGTCTTGATAACGTTAGTATCTCCGTTATAATCGCCGTCAAGGTCAGCAAGGTATTCAGTTAAAGCTGCGCCACCTACGGTAAACTTAGAACAATCGAACACTTTGATAGTACCTGCCATAAGCTCAGCTCTTACGTCTAAGAGAACCTCTAAGGTACCTTCTGCCATAACGTCGCCGTTAAGGTTTGACATAGCAACCATACAGCTATCACCTAAGCCGCCAGCAAAGTCAGTAGGAATATCAGCAACCTCAGCATCAGAACCAACAGATGCAATTATCCATTTGAAGTAGTATGTCCAGTCAATCTTTGAAGAAATGATGAAGGTTTCGGGACAAGCGCTGATAGTGCTTCCGTTATAAGAAACGTTAGGAATACCTGCGTTTTCACAAGCGTTTGGAGCACCCCAAGAGTCAGCGTGTTGAGAAAGTAAAGCGCAACCGCCGTCAATAAGAGTATTTGCAGCCTCTCTCTCGCCTGCCTCGTCATACCAAGAACCGGTAAATTGAACGTCCATTACAACGTTTGCAAATTGAGATTTTACGCCAAGATAGAAAGAAGTTAAACCTGAAATAACCTCTGCGTAAGTGAATGCGCCTACGTAACCGATTTTAACGTTTCCGTTAGCGTCCTTGTTTTTATCAAGAATTTTACCTTCAGCTTCCATTTCCTTAAGCTTTAAGCCTGCAGCAACACCTGCGAGGTATCTACCCTCGTAGATAGATGCAAATGCATTGTGGTAGTTAGGAAGAACTTCGCCAACGTGAGCAGAAACGCCCGTTGCGTGGAAGAATTGTACGTTTGGTCTTTCAGCAGCAGCTTCTCTCATGAATGGGTCGTGACCGAAAGAATTTGCGAAAATTGCCTTACATCCGTTATCGGCAAGCTCAAGAGCTTTAGTCTTACAGGTTGCGTTTTCCGGAATGTCAGTAACTATTACGATTTGAGAATCCTTAAGACCGAAGGTTGCGCAAGCAGACTTAAAAGCGTCAATAAAGTTCTTGTCGTAGGTTGAGGTTTCGCCGTGTAAGCAAATTAAGCCAATCTTAAAATCATCGTTGATTGTAAGGCTGTCAAATTGAGTAAAAGTACTACTTTCTACAGCAGGGAAAGTAACTTCGCCAATTTTTGCTTCTTCGCTTTCACTTTCGTTACCGCCACAAGCAGTAAAACCGAAACAGCATGCTACCGACATCATAACGGCAAGCAAAAGAGTTAAAAGTTTTTTCATGTTTATTTACCTCCTACCCATAATGGGTTATTTAACTTGTTTATTCGAAGACTGCATCACAGCGTATGACTGATACTATGAAAGGGTTTAGACGCAAGCTGCCCAAGACTCGCAAGTTAGCGAAGCGTATCAACCTTTAATATTTGTCATAAGCGTAATATGTCCTATCTGAAAACGATTTCGCAATCGTCCATAGAATCTACTATTGCAAGAGAAAGAAGGTCTACGCCCTCGCCTCTTAGTTTATCGCCCGCGCCCTGAAAGCCCTTTTCAATCGCAATGGCTACGCCCTTCAATTCAGCGCCAGCCTTTTCAACGAGAGACATTAAAGCGTAAACTGCTTGTCCGTTAGCCAAGAAATCGTCAACGACCAAAACCTTATCCTCGGGCAATAAAAATTCCCTACCGAGAACAAGGTTGTTCATAACCTTGTGAGTATACGAATAGCACTCTGCGGTTAAAAGCTCGCCGTCAACGTTTGCCGTCTTGCTCTTTTTTGCAAAAACAGCGTTTACGCCAAATCTTTCGGCTACTAATACTGCAAGGGCTATACCCGACGCCTCTACGGTAAGGATTTTGTTGATTCCTTTATTATTAAAATGCTTGCAAATCTCATCTGCCATGGAAGAGAGAATTTTTACGTCCAGTTGGTTGTTTAAAAACGCGCCTACCTTGAGCACGTTACCCGGCAACACCTTGCCCTTCTCTAAAATTGCCTGACGTAAAAGTTCCATAAAAAATTTCTCCATTTTAACAATCTAAACAACGGTATAATTATAACAAAGTTAAATTATAATGTCAACGTTTATTTTCATTTTTTGATAATTTTCGACAAAAAATTAAAAGCCCCATCCTTACCGCTCGGGTAAAGATGGGGAAAGTCCGCCTATAAGTCGATTATTTAACGTTTAAATAGCTTATGGAGTTATTGTAGCAAATATCTTGAACGACCTTGCCAACGAGCTTTTCATCGGCTGTCATCTGACCTTTTTCCATCATATTGCCAAAATAGTTGCAAAGAATTCTGCGGAAATAGTGATGGCGAGGATACGACAAGAACGATCTGCTGTCAGTAAGCATACCCACAAACGCTCCGATATGACCGGTTGCGGTAAGGTCCTCAAGATGCTTTTCCATACCGACCTTATTATCTAAAAACCACCATGCAGGTCCGTACTGAATTTTCCCTCTCGCCTCACTTGATTGGAAGCATCCTACGAGAGTCATAATCTCGGCGTTCATTTTGGGGTTAAGATTGAAAACGATAGTTTTGGGTAAAGAGCCTTCGCTGTCTAATTTATCGAAAAGCCTTGACGTATTTGATATTGAATTATCCTCCGCAATACTGTCAAAGCCCGTATCAAGACCTAATTTTGCAAGCATTTTTGAGCTGTTATTTCGCATTGCGCCGATATGAAGCTCTGTCGCAATGCCGTATTTTGCATATAATTTGAAGAGAAAATAAGTAAGATAGCCCTTAAAAATTTTAGACTGCTCTTCTGTAACGGCCTCGCCCCTTCTTCTTTGAGCGAACACCTCTTCGGCTAACTTTTTATCGCTTACGGGATACACGGCCTGCAAAGCAACGTCTGCGGCGGTCGTACCGACCTTAATAAACTCTTTAAGTCTGCTCTCAATTTTTTCCTCAAGAACGTCAAGCGAAGACACCTCGCCAAGCTTATCAACGAAGGAGTTGTACGCCTCAGCCTCTATATTCATTATCTTATCTGCTCTAAACGCAGGAATAACCTTAAACTTATATCCCTTTTCAGCTATTTTTTCAAAGGTCGATAAATCGTCAAAAATTTCGTTCGTTGTAAAAACGTGCGTAACGTTTGATTGCTCTATAAGCTTTTGTGGAGTGACGCCGTTTAAACGTATATACTCGTTGCACCAATCCCAAATAAGCTCGGCGTTTTCCTCGTTGATTTCAAGCTCGCAGTTGAAATACTCCTTAAGCTCAACCTGCGACCAATGATACAACGGATTTCCAAAAGCCGTACCAAGCGTTTTGCAGTATGCGATAAACTTCGTTTTATTGTCCGACTTGCCGGTAATCAGCTCTTCGTCTACGCCGTAATTTCTCATAAGTCTCCACTTGTAGTGGTC
>JAZNDO010000091.1:0-9418 GCA_045588105.1 Christensenellaceae bacterium
TATCAGCTTTATACAGGTGCTTTTGAGCTTGAATAAGAGTAAAGAACTTGGCGCGCGCAAAATTTGCGCGCGCCTTTTATAAAATTTGGAAAAAGTATTTACAACGGTTAAATTATCTAGTATAATTTAAAAAACAGTAAATTTCGAGGATTGATTATGAAAATTTTTAACGTTAAAGAATTTGGCGCAATAGCAGACGGAATAACTTTAAATTCAACCGCCGTACAAAAAGCGGTTGACGCCTGTCACGAAAACGGCGGAGGCGTCGTTTTGTTTGAAAACGGAACCTTCGTATTGGGTACGGTGTTCTTAAAATCAAACGTATATATAGAGATTGCGAAGGACGCTTTGATTTTGGGCGCTTCAAGCTACTACGATTACGTTCAGGAGGAGAAGATTGATTATCCCATCTATCAAGATTCCTCGCATACCTATTTTGACCCCTCAATGTTCGTTGGCAGAAATTGCACGAATATAAAAATCTACGGCGAAGGCAAAATCGATATGCGCTCTGTCTGGGATGAAGACGGCGTAAGAGGGGCTGCAATTATTCATAGGGGCGCAAAATGTATTGCATTAAAGGAGTGCGACAACGTTGAAATTTACGGGTTGGAAATTAACAACGTAACCGACCTTGCCGTTTATTTTGCAGGCTGCAATTACGTGGACGTGCACGGCTTGAAAATGAGAGTTTATATAGACGGCGTATCACCTGATAACAGCAAGCACGTTAAAATTTACGACTGCGATATAGAGGCAGGTGACGACGCGATCGTATTCAAGAGCTCATATACCTTAAACCGCTTGGATATATGCAAGGATATTCACGTGTGGAACTGTAGGCTTAAAAGCCGTTGTAACTGCATTAAATTCGGCACGGAAACAAACGGCGGCTTCGAAGACTTTTTAATTGAAAATATAGATATGCGACAAACGAGGATTACCGGTATTTCAATCGAAAGCGTTGACGGTGCCGTAATCGACGGAGTAACGATAAGAAACGTTAAAATGTCTAATGTAAACGCGCCAATCTTTATACACGTCGGCAGACGTATGAGAGGTCCAAAGCATTTAAAAATAGGTAAAATTAAAAACGTTACGCTTGAAAATATAACGGCTGACGGACCGTACGAGCCTTACGAGATAGTCGCTTGGAATTATTTCAGCTTTAAGGATAACGATTTCTATCAGGACCCCAAGGTTTTCGGAAAGGCTGAGGATTTTAACGGCTACGAGCGCACGGAGCAGTGGCAGATGACGAGCAACGTGTGCGGCTTGGAGGAAAGTCCTCTTGAAAATATAGCTTTGAAAAATATTGATTTAAAGCTTTACGGCGCTGTTGAGGAGTTTGAGAAAAACGTTCCGGAAGAGCCTAAGGTTTATCCTGAGGTTTATACCTACGGCAGAATTTTGCCTGCAAAGGGTATATATTTCAGACATATAAACGGCTTAACCTTAGACAACGTGAGGGTTTCGACCTATTATCCCGACAAAAGAGAAGATTTTGTTTTTGACAATGTGAAGGAGATAAATGAATAAGCTTATTTTAGAAAGGCTTTCTCAAATTACAGAAGAGGAAAACCATATTTTAAGCGGTGGGCAGGTTGATAAATCTTTATATACTGACGGAGAGGAATTTACGGTAAAGAGCAGTAAAATTTTAGGATACGAAAGATTTATCGAAATGCGTCCTCATACGAGGTTTACAAAATTTCCCAAGCATAGGCACAATTATATTGAAATGATTTATAACTGTACCGGCAAAACCGCGCATACGGTGAACGGCTCTGACGAGATAATACTAAAAGAGGGCGAGATTTTGCTTTTGGGAACGGACGCCGTGCATGAGGTCGGCTTTGCCGATAAAACGGATATAGCGGTGAATTTTATTATTAAGCCCGAGTTTTTCACCTCGTCTGTAAACGGCGTCAGTATGGGAAACGCGATTTACAATCTTATATTAAACGAGCTTTCAAAGGGCGGCGCGAGCTTTATTCGCTTTGACGTTAAAAGTATTTTACCCGCAAAGAACCTTATAGAAAATCTTATTTGGTCGTTTATTTTTCCCGAAGAAAATTCAAACGCTCTCCAGAATATGACTATGGAGCTTTTGTTTGCAGAGCTTACTAAAAGGTCTGACGTCGTTTCAAAAAGTATTCTTTCCTCTTACGAGCAGGATTTAATTTTAAAGGTTGTAAATTATATTGAATCGTCGTATAAGGACGCTAAGCTTTTAACGATTGCGGAGAATTTAAAGGTTTCGGTTGTGTATCTGAGTAAGCTGATAAAAAGCCATATCGGTAAAACCTTTAAGGATTTATTACAGGAAAAGCGTATGAACGAGGCTGAAAAGCTTATTACAAACACTAAAATACCCGTAACCGAAATAATTTTTTCGGTAGGATACGAAAATACTAATTTTTTCTACAGGATGTTTAGCTTAAAATACGGCTGCACTCCAAAGGAATACCGTAAAATCAAGATGAGCGACGGCAAGAAAATTCGGTCGTAAAATTTTTTATTAAAAGTTGTTGAAATAGTTTTTTATATAGTATATAATTATAGTTGAAATTTGGCGGTAGCACCGCAAACGGAGAAAATATATGGATAAAAAGATTTTACAGGGCTACGAGTATGCGAAGGAATATTTTGCTCGCTACGGAGTAGACGTTGACAAGGCTATTGAAATTGCAGACAAGACACCTCTTTCAATTCATTGCTGGCAAGGTGACGACGTTGGCGGTTTTGAGAAAAAGGACGGCGCGTTAAGCGGCGGTATTCAAGCTACGGGTAATTATCCCGGAAAGGCTAACACCCCCGAAGAGCTCAGAGCAGACCTTGATGTTGCTTTAAAGCATATTCCGGGCGCAAAGAAAATTAATATACACGCTTGTTATTTAGAGGCTGATTGCGTTGTTGACAGAAACGAAATCGAGCCTAAGCACTTTGAAAAGTGGGCTGATTGGGCTGTTGCAAACGACCTTGGTATCGACTTTAACCCAACTTATTTCTCTCATCCTCTTTCCGATAACGGAACCTTATCTGCAAGAGACGATAAGGTAAGAGATTTCTGGATTGAGCACGGAATCAGATGCAGACGTATCGGTCAGTATTTTGCAGACAGAACTGGTAAGCCTTGCGTTATCAATCACTGGACTCCTGACGGCGATAAGGAATTCCCAATCGACACTTTATCTCCAAGACTTCGTTTAAAGGATTCTTACGACAGAATTTTCGAGGCTACCAAGGACGTTAAGGACGTTATGGACGGTATTGAGTCAAAGGTATTCGGTATCGGCTTAGAAAGCTTTACTGTTGGCTCGCACGAATTCTGTATGGGTTACGTAATGGGTAAAAACAAAGACCACATTATGCTTACCTTAGACTGCGGTCACTATCATCCTACCGAGGTTGTTTCGGCTAAGCTTGGCGCTGTTTACGCGTTCAGCAATCACTGCCTCCTTCACGTTTCGCGTCCCGTTAGATGGGATAGCGACCACGTAGTAGCTTACGACGACGAGCTTAAGGCTATTATGGACGAGCTTGTAAGACTTGGCAAGGTTGAAGAAACTTATATTGCTACTGACTATTTCGACGCTTCTATCAACAGAGTAGCGGCTTGGGTAATTGGTCTCAGAAATACGAGAAAGGCTCTTTTAGGCTCTCTTTTAACGCCTGTTGATATGCTTAAAATGGCTGAGGCTGAGGGTGACAACACCTCGAGAATGGCTTTTGCTCAAGAATTTAAGGCAGCTCCGGTATCTCTCGTTTGGGATTACTATTGCGCTCTTAAGGGCTCAAGCGTTGGTCTTGATTGGCTTAGCGACGTTAAGGCTTACGAAAAAGACGTTCTTTTGAAAAGATAAGTAAATAATTTGTCAAAATAAAGTGGAGTATTCTTGCTCCACTTTTTAATTTTGTTTGCAAATAATCAAAAAAAGGGGTATAATTATTTTATAAAAGTAAAAGGAGATTCCGTATGATTAAGGTTGACGTAATTTCAGGCTTTTTAGGAGCAGGTAAAACCACTCTTATCAAAAAGCTTTATGAAGAAGTTTTTAAGACAGAAAAAGTTGTTTTAATAGAAAACGAATTTGGTGAAATAGGTATAGACGGCGCATTTTTAAAGGGTAGCGGCGTTGAGATTAAGGAGATAAATTCGGGCTGTATTTGCTGTTCCCTCGTAGGCGACTTTTCTTCTTCAATGAAAGAGGTCGTTGAGAAATTTGCTCCTGAGAGAATTATTATTGAGCCGTCGGGCGTTGGCAAGCTTTCGGATATTTTAAAAGCAATCAAAACTGTTGACGCTGACCTTAAGGTAAACGTGTGCGTAACTGTCGTTGACGGCGCTAAATGTAAAATGTACCACAAAAACTTCGGCGAATTTTATAACGACCAAGTTGAAAATGCAAACGTCGTAGTCGTTTCTAAAACTGATAAATTATCGGATGAGAAAATTATGGATTCTGCATTGCTGGTCAGGGAAATAAATGCAGAAGCTCTTATAGTAACTACTCCCGTCGAGCTTTTAGACGGCGTAAAACTTTTAAAAACCTTCGAGAATATCAAGGATTTTAGAGAAAACTTTATGAAAGAGCGTCATTGTTGCTGTGGGGGACACGGACATCACGACCACGAGCATCACGACCACGAGCATCACGACCGCGACTGCGGCTGTCACCATGACCACGATCATCACGACCGCGACTGTGGCTGTCACCACGACCACGAGCATCACGACCACAATTGCGGTTGTCACCACGACCATGAGCATCACGACCATCATCATGCTGACGAAGTCTTTACCTCGTGGGGAGTCGAGTCGCCTAAGGCTTTTTCAAAGGATGAATTAGATAAAATATTATCGACTCTGTGCGATGAAAACGCAAATCTCGGCTTGGTATTAAGAGCAAAGGGTATTGTAAAGGCTAACGATAACTCTAAATGGTATTATTTCGACCTTGTTTCCGGCGAATATGAAATCAGACTTGGCGAGCCTGATTTGATTGGTAAGGTTTGCGTTATCGGCTCTAAGCTTGATGAGAAAAAGATAAACGAGCTTTTCTTTGGTTAAGGAGTTAAAATGGCAAGAACGTTTCCCGCAGTTATAATTAACGGTATTTTAGAAAGCGGAAAGACAACATTTATTGTGGATTCGCTTAAAAACGGCGATTTTGGGGATATAGGCAAGGTGCTTATTATCTCTACGGAAGACGGCGAGATTGAGTTTGACAATAACGAGCTTATAAAATATAACGCCGTCAGCCACGTTTTCCAAAGTCAGGAGGAGTTTACCGTTCAAAATATTAACGAGCTTATAAAAGAGCATAAGCCGCACGCAGTATTTTTTGAAATGAACGCAATGTGGGATTGGGACAAGCTTCAATTTCCACCGTACGTTTTGATTGAGCAAACGTTTACTGTAATCGACGGCACAACCTTCAAAATTTACTTTAACAATATGCGACAGAAAATGACGGATATGGTTAAAGAGTCGGATATCGTTATTGTAAACAGATGTGAAAACAACTCGGAATTTGCAAATTATAAGCGTAATTTACGACTCGTTAATAAAGACGCCGTTCTTTTTATGCTTGACGGCGAGCAAAAAACTATAAGCTTTGAGGATGAATTACCGTATAAGCTTGGCGATGAAATGCAGATAGATAACGACGGCTACGGAGCGTTTTATATCGACACCTTTGAAAGTGAAGCGCGTTATAACGGAAAAATCGTTGAATTTAACTGTATGGCTGTTAAAAGTCCTAAGCTGCCCCCAAACACCTTTGTTGCCGGTAGGCTTGCAATGACCTGTTGCGCGGATGATATTCAGCTTATAGGACATTTATGCGCTTTTCAAGGGCCAATTCAACTTAAGGATAAGCAATTTATTCATTTGCGAGCGCGAGTCCATTATTTGCGAGAAAGTGAGCAGGACGATGCGGAGATTGTATTAGAGCTTTTGAATTATTACGAAACAGAAGAGGAGATTCCTCTCGTATCGTTAGTTTAATTGAAGACGTTTAAAAACCCACTGCCTAAGCAGTGGGTTTGGTTTTTTATGTCGTCTTATTCGTTAAAATATTTACCCGTAGAGAGTAAAGAGTATTTTAAAATAAAGTAAATGGGGACGTTTAAAGCTAATATAAATGGGAGCAATATATAGCTTGAAACCTCTTTAAAGTTGTTGAAATCTACAGAGACGAATAAAGATACGCATAAGATTATAATTGCCATCTGGAAGGTTATAATGAGCGCAACACCCATAGCGTCTTTAAATTGTGAAATTTCACTGACAACTCTCTTTGAGTTTAATAAATACATTATAACGGTGATTACGGGATAAACTGCAAGACAGCCTAAAATTATAAGCTTTACGTTCGTCTTCCATTCTAAAATCGAGCTGAGAGCAAAGTTTAGGACTAAAGCTTCGATAAAAAGTAATATAAAGAAGGTCAACGCGCTTTGCATTCTGAGCTTGTTTATTAAAATGCCGCTTCCCGAAAATTTGTTAGTATTGTGAGAGGTTTTGATTTTAAAGCCCTCGCGATTTGCCATTGCGTAAAGGTCTGAAAAATCAGATGGGTCGGAATTGATTTGCTTTCTATCCACCCTTTCATGCTTGATTTCATAATTTTCAACAGGGGGCTCGCTACGCAATTTTTCTAATTCCAAAGCGCGTCTTTGCTGAGCTTCGGTATAAGATTCATTGTGATGAGTGTTGTTTAATGCGTTAAAATCAACCTGTTCAAAAGGCTCGTCCTCTTTTTCCTGCTTTTCTTCCTTTTCAAATTTTATTTCCTTTGGCAGTATTGAATTAAGGATTGATTTGTATTTGTTTCTGTTTGTCGGGGTGAAATCCTCAACGATAAGCAAATCGTCTTCTTCAGCCTTCTCAGCTTGGAGAAGGGGAGTCTCGTCTTTAATTGGCTGCTCGATAGAATCGGTGGGCTGAGCCGTCGCTTCCTCTTGAACTAAAGCCTCGCAAGGCTGTTCTTCTTCAGGTGTAGAAAGGCTTTCAAATTCATCCTCTTCGTCGAGCTCAAAGCTAAAGAGCTCATCCTTCGTCCTGTTTGATATACTTGCGTAATCGTCAACGAAATCGCTTGTATTTTCTTCAATTTTTAAAGGTTTTTCATCTTCGGAAGGGAGGGGAGCGTTCTCAATAACAACCTCTTTCTGGGGTGGAGTTGCTTCAGCTTGAGCTTCGTCTTGAGAAGCTTCAAGCTTTGTAAGCTCTGAGTTGAGGTCGTTTAAAACGTCTGCGCCGATAACGTCGAAATACGAATCGTCTGAATTGTCTTCAGACAAATCAAAGCTGTCATTACTGTTTTCGACAAAGGCTTTAAAGCTGTTAAACTCGTCGGTAGGCTCAGCAGGGGCTTTTTCGGGCTTAGGCTCTGCCTGTACGGGCTCAGCGTCAATTAAATTGTCAACCAAAGCCTTTGAAAAAGACCATTGCTCACGGTTTTTGTCAAGGTATTTAGTGCCTTTAGCTGTCAAGCTGTAATATTTGCGCCTGATACCGTCTAAAGCGCTTGAACGGTATTCCTTAATAAGACCTTGCTTTACAAGCCTTTGCATTGCGCTGTAAAACGTGCCTTGCTTTATACTGTATTGATTATCTGATTTTTCTTCAATCGCAATGCGGATGTCGTTTGAATCCTTGTCGCCATCCGTTAAGGCTAATAAAATAACGGTATCAATTTGTCCGCGTATCATTTCGCCTTTAACAACGTCAGCCATTATACAACTCCTTAGCGCAAACTTAATAAGATTAAGTTTACCGTTAATATGTAATAATTATAACATTTATGATAAAAAGTGTCAACGCTTGTTAAAAAATAACGCGAAAAAATGAAAATAAGTTTAAAATCCGTTATAAAGCCTAAGAAAACACGCAAGATTATAATTCGTAAAATACTCGAAAATCACTCTAAAACACTTATATCATTGCGTAAAACGGTAAACTTTTACGAATTGAGTCAACTGCAGGTGAGTCATTTCGTAAAAAGGTAGTTTTACGACACTGATATTAAAGGAGGTATGAGGTGTACCGAAAAAAGATGAGTAAATCTAAAGACAAAGCAGTATTTAAACAAACTGCGAAAAAGACGAAAGCAATTAACGTCTCGCCCATTGTTAAAAGAGGAGGTATAAGATTATAGAAAAAACAATAATAGGAACTGTCACTCAAATACTTTCTTCCTTGGCCGTAAAATTTAACAAGCGCTTGTATCTTGGTCAACTTTTTAAAGTTGAAGACAAAAAGTACATTGTAAAAAGCTTGGTTTCTTTGGAAGACGGAAGAATTTGCGCGACTTTACAATTGAGGGCTTAATCATGAATACTCTTGATTTAATCACTCTGTTAAACAGAGAATATTTTTCTTGTGGGTTTTGCACGGCGCTGGAAGGCAAGTGTCGCTTTAATTTATCGGAGCCTATACAAGAAAAGTGCGATGAGTGTTTCTTGTTCCACTCTAAATTTGCAACAAGATATCAAAAAATTTTAAGGAGATATAACGGAAATGAAATTAGGAATATACGCAATTAAAGATACGCTTGTAGGTTTTATGACACCGTACTGCCAAGTGAACGACGCTTACGCAAAGAGAGCTTTCCAAAACGCAGCTCAGGACGTAAAGCCCAACAACGTAAACACTAACCCCGAAGACAAAGAGCTTTATTTCATAGGCTCTTTTGACGAAAGCACAGGCACAATAGAGCCAAAAAACCCCCAATTTTTAGCACGTGCAAGTGAATTTAAAAAGGTAGGTGATTCACATAGCAACAATTAAAGTATTTTCTCCGTGTGGAAAAAAACTTGAGTCAAGACACGGATATTACGTCGACGATAAAGGCGATAGACTTTTCGGTAAAATCGAGGATGTCGACGTTACTCGAAGAATTAACGCTGCGGCGCAAGGCTCGACGTTATATGAAATGATTGAAAAGTATCAGAAGACGGGTGACGATAGTTTTCTTTTTAAAAAAGCAAAAAGTTTTAATGCGGATTTAACAGTAATGCCCAAAAATTTAATTGAGCTTTACAATATGAAAAATACTTGCGCAGAAGACTTTAAAAAGTTCCCTGTTGATTATCGTGCATTGTTCAATCATAACGTTGACGAGTATTTTAAAGCTATTCAAGATAATACGATTGAGGAAAAAACAAAGTCTTATTTCGAGTCCAAAGGAAAGGAGATAAAGAAAGATGAACAAGCTTCTGAATAAAGATTTTTCAACTGCAAACGTCGGTTTAAATATTCCGCGTAGCAAGTTCGGTAGACCCTCACAGCTTAAGACAAGCTTTAACGTTGGAGATTTAATTCCGATTTATCTTGACGAGGTTCTTCCCGGCGATACGTTTCAGATGGATACGGCTTTTGTTGCGAGAATGTCAACTCCTATTAAGC
>JAZNDO010000092.1:0-5663 GCA_045588105.1 Christensenellaceae bacterium
TTAAAAAATCAGCTAAGGGCGTAAGAGCGGGTATAGGCGTTACGGTCAGCAATCAGCAAGGAAGAGCGTACGTTTATTCGGTAAACGGCAATTCTCCCGCGGAGATAGCCGGTATTACAAAGGGCGGATATATAATCGGCATAAAAAAGACGGCTGAAAATGACTTTCAGTCGCTTGATTTTGATTCGTTTTCTTCTCAAATCGGAGTAATCGCAGAGGGTGAGTCCTTTACTCTTAAAATTCAGTACGGAGAGGAGATAAAGGAGTTTTCGCTTGCAAAAAGAGAATACGTCGAAAGCTACGTGTTTTATTCTGATTCCAAGGGCTCGTACCGCTTCAGCGACGGTGGGGGTAAGACTATTACGCTTGAAAAATACGCTTATGATTTAAGCGTTGCCCTGCCCGAGGATACGGCGTATCTTAAATACCTTTCCTTTAACGGAAACAGCGGTGATTTGTACGGCTCAGCCAAGCAAATCAATATGGTAATGAGTAAATTTAAAGGTGACGGGAGAAGAAAGCTCATAATCGACCTTCGCGGAAACGGCGGCGGTTATATGGATATTATGTGCGACGTAACCTCTCATTTTATAGGCGCGGACAAAAATTCCAAGCCACTCGTTTCATACGCGCTATATAAGGACGGAAAGCAGGATAATTTCAATTCGACTTCGGTAAAATATCAGGATTACGGCTTTGAAAGCATAATTATTCTTGCAGATGAAAACACAGCCTCAGCCTCTGAGGCGTTTATAGGAGCGTGTCTTGATTACGACGGTAAAAGAGACGTCGTTAAGGTTGTATTGTCTAAAAATTCTCAAGGTCAATACAAAACCTACGGCAAGGGAATAATGCAGACGACTTTTGAAAACGTCAGCGTTGGCGACGCGATAAAGCTTACCACCGCAAAAATCTATTGGCCGACCTCGAATATTTCAATTCACGGCGTAGGCGTAACTAAAAATTTAGAGGGCTACGAGGATAAAATCCTTGAAGCTCCGTATATAGAAAACGCAGATTACGAGCTTATATACGCATTGTCGTTAAACGGCTAAAAAGCTTTCAATCGTCGCTCCGACGTCAGTCGGGGCGACGTTTTTTATTGGCGCAAGATAATCGCAAGGCTTTTGCTCGGGACTGTCAAGCTCTTCTTTTTCGGTTGTAGGCTTTGAAAATAGGCTCGTGACAACGGAGAGAAGTGATTTTAAATCGCCGCCAGAAAGAGTTTTTTCAAACTCCTCAGACGATAAAAAATCTACCGTTTTTTTATCAACTCCAATAAGCTGAAGGATTGGGGAAAAGGATGCGAAATCAATTTTAAGAAGGGTATCCTTAAGCGAGGAAAATTTTTCGCCTCCCATAAGTAGACCGATAAGCAAAAGAGGAAGAATATTCATAAAAGCTCCTTTTAAATTTGGTGGTAACATTTTTTTAACCGCAACGCATAAATATGTTGTAGCGGAGAAAAGATATGAAGGATTTTAACAGCTTTAAAAGCCAATCAAAAAAGGATGACGGGCAAAAACAGCCAAGCGCTTCGCCCTACGAGCTATTTGCCGCTCTTTCCAGACGTTACGAGGGTAAAAGCACGGAAGAGCTTATGCAGGCAATAATAAGCCAAGCCGAGGAGGGGCGTAAAAACGGTACGCTGAGCGATGAGGATATAGACAGATTTGCTTCTACGGTCACTCCGCTGCTAAATGATAAACAGAGAAAAATGCTGAAATCTGTCGTAAGCAGACTAAAGAAGATTTAAAAAGCTTAGTCTCGTTGGCGGTTAAAAGTAAAGGGAGATATCCTTAAGGGCAGAAATCAAAGCGTTTATTTCGCGCCTGTTGTTTTGAGGGGCAAAGCTGACTCTTACAGAGCCGAGCTTTTCGGTTTTTAAAAATTTATGCATAAGCGGTGCGCAATGAAAGCCGCCCCTCACGGCAATATCGTACTTGGAGGATAATATATCTACTATTTCCTGCGAAGAGAAATCAACGTGGGAAAAGCAGACGATTCCGTGCTTATTCGGTATAGAATAAAGCTTAATAAATGGAAGTCTTGCAAGCCTTGTTATAAGATTTTCGGTAAGAGCAAACAGTTGGTTTGCAACGTAATTGACGTTGCCCTCTAAATATTCAAGCCCTGCCTTAAGAGAACAAATTGCAGGTAGGTTAAGGGTTCCTGCCTCTAAACGCTCAGGCAAAAAGTCGGGCATAAATTCCGAAAACGAGTCTGAGCCCGTTCCCCCGAATAAGAGCGGTCTTACGTTTACGTCTTTACCTAAAATCATCACGCCAACTCCTTGAGAAGCTAAAAGTCCTTTATGACCGGCGACGCAAAGTGCCCCTATATGCTGATTATCAACGTTTATATCGCTGTGACCGGCAACTTGAGCGCCGTCTACTACAAAGGGAATTTTTTTATCGGCCAAAAACCTTCCGATTCCGTCAACATCGTTTTCAAGGCCGGTTACGTTGGATACTGCGTTTAAAACGACAAGGCGTGTATTGGCTTTAAAATGCTCCTTTACGTCCTCTGCCGTAACGCCGCCCCCTTTGGGAGATATTACGGTGAGCGAAATTTCACCTCTACGTTTTAATTCGTAGAGGGGGCGCAAAACGGCATTGTGCTCGGTTACCGTGGTTATAACGTTTGAGCCCTTTTGGTAAAGTCCAAAGATAGCGGTATTTAAGGCTTCGGTACAGCCTGAGGTGAAAATTATTCTCTCCGGCGAAGCTCCGAAAAATTTTGCAAGAGAGCATCGGGTACTATATACAATCTCGCCTGCGTATAAAGAGAGCTTGTGTCCGCTTCTGCCGGCGTTTGCGTTAAGATTTTTCATAGCGTTAAAGCTTGCGTCTATACTTTTAAAGGGCTTAAAGCCGCCTGTTGCGGCATTGTCAAAATAAATCATACCAATCTCCGTATATAACAGTATTATTGTATTATCAAACCGACAGATAAATGCAACGGTTATAAAAAAGTAGTTACAAAGGAGAATTTTTATGGTATATTGTATCGCCGTTTTTCGTTCAAGAACGCATACTGCGGGTTTTATAAAATATATGAGAGCGCACGGTGTTGATTGCGTTGCGATAAACACGCCTATAGAGGCAAACGCAGGTTGCGGAATTTCCGCAAAATTTCCTATCGGCTATACCGCTCTTGCAAAGCAGGTTGTTTCCGCGCTCTCGTTAACCTCGTTCAGAGGCTTCTTTTCTGTAAGAAAAGAGGGTGTAAAGCAGTTTATAACCCGTCTTTAATAATTAAATTTTAAAAAACGTTATATTTTGTTTGTCTAACGCGCCTTTTTATGTTAAAATAAAAGGCGCAAATTTTACGTTGGAGCGAAATATGATATCTAAGAAAAAGGCTTTACAAATAACCGAGGCTTTAACTAAAGAGTATCCCGATTCAACTCCTGCGTTAAGGTTCAGCACTCCGTACGAGCTGCTCGTTGCCGTGATTTTATCGGCGCAATGCACTGACGAGAGGGTGAATAAGGTTACAGAGGCTTTGTTTAAAAGGGCAAACACGGCAGAGCAAATGGCTGAAATCAGTCAAGAGGAGCTCGAAAAGTATATTTTTTCGTGTGGACTCTATCGCTCTAAAGCCGAGCATATTATTTCGGCGTCTAAGGATATCGTCAGTAAGTTTAACGGTCAGGTGCCGTCGGACTTAGAGTCCTTGCGCTCGCTTGCAGGCGTTGGGCGAAAGACTGCAAACGTCGTTTACAGCGTTGCCTTCGGCGGTGACGCGATAGCCGTAGATACACACGTTTTCAGGGTGTCTGCAAGACTTGGATTCGCAGAGGGAAAAACTCCGTTAGATACCGAAAAACGACTTATGGAGGCACTTCCTAAGCAAAAGTGGTCGCATATGCACCATGCTATTATCTTTCACGGCAGGCGTGTGTGCAGCGCGAGAAATCCCAAATGTGAGGCTTGCGTGGTAAGCTCGCTTTGTAAATACAATAACTCCAAAAGGAGAGGCTAAAATGTTCGTAGATAAAGAGAGAATATCCTTAAAATCGGGTGACGGCGGAAACGGAGCGACCTCCTTTCTCCGTTATAAGGGCGTAGCAAACGGCGGTCCTGACGGGGGTGACGGCGGAAGAGGCGGTCACATTTATTTCGTCGGCGACAGACATAAAACCACGCTTATTGATTTTCATTTTAAGCATAAATACGTTGCTGAAAACGGCGGCAAGGGCGAGCCGAATAAACGCCACGGCAAGGACGGAGAGGATTTATATATTCCCGTACCCCTCGGCACGGTCGTAAAGGATGCCGAAACGGATAGAATTATTTGCGATATTTACTACGACGGACAAACTCACCTCGTTTTGGAGGGCGGTAACGGCGGTAAGGGAAACGTGCATTTTTGCACTTCGAGAAGGCACGCTCCTCACTTTTCGCAGACGGGTGAAAAAACCGAGCTTCGCCGTGTAATTTTAGAGCTTAAAACTATTGCGGACGTAGGTCTTATAGGCTTTCCTAACGTAGGAAAATCGACCATACTTTCTAAGGTTTCTGGCGCTAAACCAAAGATTGCGAATTATCACTTTACCACGATGTCGCCAAATCTCGGAGTAGTAGGATACTATGACGAAAGCTTTATTTGCGCGGATATCCCCGGTCTTATTGAAGGCGCTTCGGAGGGAGCAGGGCTTGGCTTTGAGTTCCTTCGCCATATCGAAAGAACGAGAATTTTAGTTCACGTAGTCGATATTTCGGGCGTTGAGGGAAGAGACCCTTACGAAGACTATAAGCAAATCAACGCAGAGCTTAAGGGGTATTCGAAGGAGCTTGCAAAAAGACCTCAGCTTATCGTGCTCAATAAGTGCGATATGTACGGTGCTGAAGAAAATATCAAGGCCTTCAAAAAGAAAATCAACGGAAGAAAAAAGGTATTTACAGTATCCGCTATAAACGGAGAGGGGCTTGAAAAGGTCGTTCAAACGATAATTGAAATGCTCAAGGAAATGCCTGCTCCAACTCCAATCGAGCACGAAGAGTTTAAATACGAAAAGGTTGACGTTCGTAAGTTTGAAATCGTTTACAGCGAAGAGGATAACGTTTACGTTGTCGACGGACCTATCGTTAAGCTTTTAGAAAGAAACGTAGTTTTAAACGATATGGACAGCTTAGCGTATATGCAAAAAACTCTCAAGGATTACGGTGTAATCGCTGCGCTTAGAAAAGCAGGCTGTAAGGATAATGATACCGTAATTATTGGCGATATAGAGTTCACGTTTATGGATTAATATACTAAAAGGAGAAAATGTAATGTTTACGTCAAAGCAAAGAAGCAATCTTCGTTCACTTGCTCAAACGATTGAGCCAATCGGTCAAGTCGGCAAAGGTGGAATTTCGGATAATATGATAGAGAGCTTTTCTCAGGCCTTAGAAAGCAGAGAGCTTATAAAAATTACCGTGCTTAACAATTCGGAAGAAGAGGCAAGATGGGTAGCCGACGATTTAGCCGAGGCTCTCGGCGCAGAGGTCGTTTGTACTATCGGGCATAAAGTAGTTTTATACAGGAAGAGTAATAAGAAGGGTATTAAGCACATCGAGTTTTAAAGGCGTATATACTTCGCAATACTTCGTTTCTAAAAAGCGATAGCAACTGAGATGACCACAGAGGTCTATCCCATCTGCTATCGCTTTTTG
>JAZNDO010000093.1:0-23894 GCA_045588105.1 Christensenellaceae bacterium
CACCGTTTCGTATTCCTTTGCGCCGACCATAGCGAGTATGACTGCGCCGTACGCAGGACCTTCCTCAACCTCCAAAACCGAAACGGGTATACCGAAAACGTTTGCAATAATAGCTTTCCATATACTGCTTTTCGCTCCGCCGCCGCAAATCTTGGTAGACTCTATTTTTAAGCCTGATGACTGGGAAATCTCTATGCAATCGCGAAGAGCAAACGCAACGCCCTCTAAAATAGAAAGGGTCATATTCTTTCGCGTCGTATCGGGGCGCATGCCGATAAACGCCCCCTTTGCGTTTACGTCGTTATGAGGACTGCGCTCGCCCATAAGATATGGTAAAAAGAACACGCCGTTTTCACCGAGCAGATTTTCTAAGCCTGCTTGCTCGCTCGTAAAGTCAGCCGTTTGCAAAATTTCTTCCATCCACCATTTATTACAGCTTGCGGCAGATAAAATACAGCCCATCAGGTGGTGCTTGCCGTTTGCGTGGGCAAACGAGTGCAGAGAATTATTTTCGTCAACGAAGAAATTGTCCTGAGCAATAAAAACAGTTCCGCTCGTACCTAAGGAAAGGTTACAGTCGCCGTTTTTAACCGTGCCAGTACCGATTGCCGCGGCGGCGTTGTCACCTGCACCGGCAGTCACTATTGCGTTTGGCAGATTAAATTCTTCTTTTACCTTGCCGATAACGTCGTAGCTTTCGTAAAGGGTAGGTAGCCACTCTTTTTTTACCGAGCAAATTTCACACGTTTCCTCAGACCAGCATTTGTTCTTTACGTCTAACAAAAGCATACCGCTTGCGTCGGAATAGTCGGTTGAGTGTACGCCGGTCAATTTATACGCCAAATAGTCCTTTGGGAGCATAATTTTGCTGATTTTTACAAAATTATGCGGTTCGTTTTCCTTTACCCAAAGAATTTTAGGGGCGGTAAAGCCTGCAAAGGCGATGTTTGCCGTCAGAGAAGAAAGGGTGTTTTTGCCGATTACTTCGTTTAAGTAGTCAGTTTGGCTTTGAGTTCTTCCGTCGTTCCAAAGTATCGCGGGGCGGATAACCTCGTCGTTATTATCCAAAAGAACGAGTCCGTGCATCTGTCCGCCAAAGGATAAGCCCTTAACGTCAAGTCTTGAGCGGTTTTCTAAAAGCTCGTCAATTCCATGAGTCACGGCTTTCAGCCAATCCTCGGGGTTTTGCTCGCTCCAACCGCTTTGTGGGTAAAAAATGGGGTATTCCTTGGTTACACTATTCAAAATTTTGCCGTCAGCGTCAACTAAGAGCAGTTTAACGGAGGACGTGCCTAAATCTATACCTATATAAGTGTTCATATTTTTAACCGAAAAGTATGCCGTTTATTATTCCTTCCAATCTTTCTTGCTTTCCGCTGCCGGGAAGCTCAGGGGCGCCAAGCTTTTCAGCATAAGCCGAGAGCTCTTCAAGACTCGTCTCGTCGGATATAATCTTTTTACCGATTTCAGTATTGCGATAGCTTGCGTATCTTTCTGCAATAAACCCGTCTATACGTCCGTCTTCTATAATTTCCGCCGCCTTTATAAGACCTAAAGCAAAGGTGTCCATACCCAAAATAAAGCCCTCGAACATATCCTCAACAGTGTAAGAAGGACGGCGGTTTTTAGCGTCGAAGTTAAAGCCGCCTGTAAGCCCACCTGCTTTTAAAACCTCGTACATGCACATCGTTGCGGTGTATACGTCAAACGGAAATTCATCCGTATCCCAACCGAGCAGGAAATCGCCTTGGTTAGCATCGATAGAGCCGAGCATTCCGTTAATTCGAGAAACTCGTAAATCATGCTCAAAGGTGTGTCCCGCAAGCGTTGCGTGGTTAGCCTCAATATTCATTTTAAAGTCCTTATCCAAGCCGTGCTGACGCAAAAAGCCGATAGCCGTTGCGGCGTCAAAATCGTATTGATGCTTCATTGGCTCCTTTGGCTTTGGCTCAATATAAAAATCGCCCTTAAAGCCTATGCTTCTGCCGTATTTTACAGCCATTTTCATAAGGCGGGCAATATTGTCTTGCTCAAATTTCATATCCGTGTTTAGGAGAGTTTCGTAGCCCTCTCTTCCGCCCCAGAAAACGTAGCCCTTGCCACCGAGTTTTACGGTAATATCAAGAGCTTTTTTAACCTGAGCGCCTGCAAAAGCGAAGACGTCCGCGCTGTTGGACGAGCCTGCGCCGTTGCAAAAACGTGGGTTAGAAAACATATTTGCCGTGCCCCAAAGACATTTGATACCCGTTTTTTGCATTTTTTCAAGTATATAATCGGAAATTTCGTCTAAACGGCGATTTGTTTCCTTTATGTCCTCAGCCTCGGGAACGATATCAACGTCGTGGAAGCAAAAATATTCAATACCAAGCTTTTGCATAAACTCAAAGCCTGCGTCAACCTTTGCCTTTGCGTGCTCCATAGTTCCTTCCTTAGCGCCGAATGTCTTGTCGGCTGTGCCTCTTCCAAACATATCGACACCGGTAGCGCAGAGATTATGCCACCAAGCCATCGCAAAGGGAAGATGCTCTTTCATCGTCTTGCCTAAAATCACTTTGTTTTCGTCGTAGTATTTAAAGGCTAAAGGGTTTTTGCTTTTTGAACCCTCGTATTTGATTTTGGGAACGTTTGCAAATATTTCCATAATGTCACCTCTTTAAAAAATAGATTTTAAATGCGCTTCATGCGCTTTTATTGTATCATAGATTGCTGAAAAAATCAACAAAAGTGAAAAAATAAAAAGCAGTATTTTAAATACTGCTTTTTAGAGCTTGTTGTTTATTATAAATTGCTTTGCTTTACTCAGGTATTTGCCATATAGCTCTTTGCTTGCGTTCTCGTATTTGTTGCCAACCATTATCCACTCGCAGTATTCGTAAAAAACGAATAGGTTTAAGGCGGAAATATATTCCTCGCGCGAAATCCCCTTGTCCTTGAGTAATAGGTCGTAATAGAGGCTTATAGCAAAATTCTTGTCGCTTTCGGTCATATAGAAAAAACAGCTTTCGTCCTCCTCTGCGTGGGCAATCAGTCTTGCAACAGAGGTCGGATAGGGTAAAATTCCCGCAACCTCCCAGTCAACGATTGTCGCAAAATCCTCGCCTATAAGCGCGTTAAACGGCAAAAGGTCGTCGTGGCAGAGTGTTTTGGGTAAGGTTTTATAGATTGATAAATATTTATCGTAGACTCTTTCAAGCTCGCTATCAAAAAGATATCTTTTTCTGTTCTCTCTGCGCTTAACGCTTTCTTTAAAAGAGAGTCCACAGCCGTCTTTTTCTTGAGATGACCAAAATTTGCTTTGGACGCTTGCAAGTGTAGATATAATTTTCTTTAAATGCTCTTTATTTAAGCGTGTCAAAGACTGTCCTTTTACGTGTTCAAGCAAAATATAATTTTCGTTATTATAATTGGTGCTTGCGATAAATTCGGGAACGCCCATCAAGCCCTTAAGATATTCCTTATATACCGAAATTTCGCTAAGAGTGCTTTTCTTTAAAACGAGTTTTTTATCGTCGGAGGAGAGTAACCAAACGTTATAATCCTGACCGTCCTCTAAGCTTTTAAACGGAGATATTTCAAAATGCTCGCTGCTGTTAAAGACGTTTAAGCCTTTTACAATTTCTTTTAGCATGCTCTTGCCTCGCTATAATTTAATTTCGACCTTTAAAATATACGTGTAATTAGTAATTATGATTGAACCTTGAACCTTTTAATAATTGCTATGACAAAATCAATGCCGAGAGCTTTAACAATAAATCCGATAAACGAGCCGATAAAAATGTTTCCGTTCGACAAAAGGCTACCCAAGACAACAATAAGAACGTCGGTTATGAAAATCGCTCTGCCTATGTGAATACCGGAAAACTTTTTAACGATAAGCGCCATAATATCGGTGCCACCTGAGCTTGAATCCACGTAGAACAGAATACCGCTTGCGATAGCAATTATCATTGAACCGATAATTACAGCGACGTAGGCGTTGGGTACTATTGGATCTTTGGGAGAAAACATTTCGAAGAGCCAAATAAATATGGCTGTGAAGGATGAGCCCACAAGAGTTTTTATCGCCATCTCATTTCCTAAAACAGCAAATGCCAGGATTAACAGCGAAAAATTCATAACCATAAGTATCATACCGGGTGAAGATGATATCACTGATGTGAGAATAACTGAAATTCCACTTGTTCCACCAATCAAAAAGCCGCATGGAAAAATCAAAAAAACAGTGCTGATGGTATATAGAATACTTCCTATAAGAATAAGAAAATATTCCCAAATTGTCTTTTTTACATTCATTAGAAAACCTTTACTTAACACATGGAAGAACTATGGAAATTTACGTAACGCATTTCCAAGGAGAGTATACCATAGAATAATGACGAATTCAAGCGCTTTGCGTCAAATTGTGGAGAAATTGGTTATGCTTACAGCGTAGGGTGAGAGATTTTCTCTTGATTTTTTGCTTGCATTTGGTAACACAGATATTTTGTGAGTTTTCGTATAGACTTGAACTCGTGCGCCACATCACGCCGAAAGGCGTGTATGGAATCAATGCAAAGCATTGTATGGAATCCGTTGCAAGACGGTATGGAATCAAGCCGCATAAAATGCACCTTCGGTGATTCCATGCGCCTACGGCGATACCATACACGCTGACGCGTGATTACATACCAAGCCTGCGGCTTGAATAAAAAAATCGACAAGTCGAAACTTGTCGATTTTTTTGGCTGGGGATGAGAGATTTGAACTCCCGAATGACGGAGTCAGAGTCCGTAGCCTTACCGCTTGGCGAATCCCCAATATTTCAGACTGTGAACGGAATTTCGCTTACAGCCTATTTATTATACTACATATCACCTTGCTTTTGCAAGTATTTTAAGGCAATTTCTTTTAAAACGTCAAATTTTTTTGCCCCTTCAAAAAAACTAAGGTAAAGGGCAGCGGTATCGTATCTCGCGTCGTGCCCACTTACGTCTGCAGAGTTAAAAAGCTCAATGCTTTTTCTCGTAACGTCGTATGGATAAACGTCTAAAAATTCACACATTTCACCAAGCTTAGGATATTTGTAGCCCTTGTGATTAGAGCGTTCCATCTTCATTATAGGAGTAAACGCCTTCATAGTGTCAAAGCTTTCTCTATATCTGAAAATTCGGTCTTGATAGTTGAATTCGGCAATCATAAATCCTATATCAAATTTAGCGTTGTGGGCAACGATTAGGTCTGCAGACAAAAAGTCGTCGTAAATTTCTTCAATATCGGTGGAGAAGGTTTTTCCTCCCGACAGCTGTTGAATTTTCTCAACCGTAAAGCCGTGCACCTTGGTTGCCGAAGGGTCAATGTAAGAAACTCCGAAAAAGAAGTTTTTGGCTATAGTGGCTTCTCCGTCCGTCATTATGTACGATAGCTGTATTATTCTGCCGGGAATTAGTCCGGTCGTTTCCGTATCAAAAAATAAAATCATAGATATATTATATCATAAGTTTACTTTTTTTACAAATAAAAGCACCTGCCTAATCGTTTTAGGCAGGCGCAAAATTTTATCTTTTTCCCTTTACGATTTTTTCTAAGCTCGAAATTGTTTTCGTAGTAGAAAGAAGTGCCGTTACTATAAGAGCTATTATCATATCGGGACCTACGTAAGAGATTTGGTAAATAAACGAATACACAAACATATTACTATGCGGAAGACTCGTTTCAATCATACCGCCGTTAAAGTAAATGAAGCCTGAAATAACGTGAGCGGTAAATCTGCAAAGATAAGTGAGCAAAACGCCGACTGTCAAGGCAGGCAGCTCCTTATCAATGAGCTTTCTTGCAACGCCCATCATTGCAATTGACGCAAAAGCTATGGGGTAGTCAAGCAAAAAGGTAGTCGCGTTAAACAGCCAAGCCGATTCGATAAACTGTAATAAGCCGTGGATAAGTCCTACGAGCAGTCCGCTGATAGGACCGAAAAAGTAGGCGTAAAGCATTATCGGTACTAAGCTTGCGACTGTTATCGAGCCGCTCGGGACAAATTTAAATTTAACAAAGCTCAGCGCAAACGAGGCTGCGATACAGATTCCGGCAAACGCCATTTGTTTGGTGTCAAATCCCTCGGTTCTGCTTTTTAAGCAAATTAAAAAGAGAATACCAACGAGAACAAAAACTGTTGCGACCGAAATCCAAGCGACGAGAGGCTCGTCCTTAAAAAAGCCTGCAACGTCAGTAAATAGGTTTAGCAAATTATACATTTTTCTCCTTTATTTCGCCTTGGAAAAAATTTGCTTATCCTTTTCGTCTTGCGTTTTCTGTCGATTTATAGATGCGCGCTTTTCTACAATAATCGACTTATAGGTGGGTTTTTGATTGCTAATATCGTATATTAAAATAATAAAACGATGCCGCAGGTTATTTTAGAGTAAAATAAAAAACTCCCACGCAAAACGCATAGGAGTAACTGCCAATTATTTCATCTTCTTCCCAGTCAAGCATTATCTTGTCAGGTTCAAAGGGTATAATCTCAGCTAACGTCTTTCGACAAAAGCACCCCTAGGCGAAATTGTAAATTTATTATAGCCAAAATTTTGCATATAGTCAAGTGTTTTTACAAATTAAAAATTGGGTATATGCGCATTTTAGCATAAATGTATTGCAAAACTTAAGCGATTGATTTATAATATATATAATGAAAACCTTTTATTCAAACGGAAAAAAGCTTTCCGAGGAAATAACTGAATATTTTAAAGGCTCGGTTTCTTATTCGCTTGCAAATAAGCTTATTCGCAAAAAAGACGTTAAAATAAACGGAGTCAGGGTAAAATCAGACCAAAAAACCGATATGGGCGATAAAATCGAGGTTTATTACGACGGCGAGGATAAGCGTGCCGACACCGTAATATTTAAGGATGAAAACATTTTGGTCGTTTATAAGCCGGGCGGAATAACCTCTGAAGATTTTTTTGCTTTACTTTGCAAAAAATACGAGGGCGTTGGATTTATTCATAGGCTTGACCAAAATACCGACGGCGTTATGATTTTTTCTTTAAACGAAATGGCAGAAAAGGAGCTTTTATACGGCTTTAAGCACAGAACCTTTGATAAGCGATATTTGGCAGAGGTTGTGGGTGTTCCTAAAAAAATGACGGACGAGCTTACTGCATATCTTTTAAAGGACTCCGAAAAATCTGAGGTTAAAATCTTTGATACGCCGATAAAGGGTAGCGAAAAAATCGTTACCTCGTATACGGTTTTGAAGTCAAGCGGAGACACTTCACTTTTAGAGGTGAACTTAATTACCGGCAAAACTCATCAAATAAGAGCGCATCTGTCGCACGTTGGGCATTTTATTATTGGCGACGGAAAGTACGGCTATGAGTCGGTTAATCGCAAGTTTAAGGCTAAAAAACAACGGCTTACAGCATACAAGCTGACCTTGTCGTTTGACAGTAGCAGCCCTCTTTCGTACTTAAACGGCAGGGTATTTGAATGCAAGGCAGGGTGGATGAAAAATGCGTAAAACGGGGTACGGAATAATTCTTGCCGTTTTAGCGGCTTCGCTATATGCGTTAAGCGCACCCTTTTCAAAGCTCTTATTAGATTATCTGCCTTCGACGTTGATGGCAGGCTTCTTGTACGTAGGCGCAGGCGTAGGTATGCTTTTAGTCGGGCTTACGAAAAGTTCTATGGGTAAATCAAGCGATGAAAATAAATTGGAAAGGCGTGATTTTCTTTACGTTTTTTTAATGGTCGCGCTTGATATTTTTGCTCCCGTATTTTTGCTTTTGGGGCTTAGTAAAACGACGGCGGAAAATACCTCGTTGCTTAATAATTTTGAAATCGTTGCAACCGCTGTTATTGCGCTTTGCGTGTTCAAAGAGAAAATAAGCTCAAGGCTTTGGGTCGGAATTTCCTTCGTAACGGTATCTTGCGCAGTTTTATCCTTTGAAAATTTTAGCGCGTTTAAATTTTCTTACGGCTCGCTTTTCGTTTTGCTTGCCTCTATATGTTGGGGCGTAGAGAATAATTGCACGCGAAAATTATCTCAAAAGGACCCCTTGCAGATAGTCGTCGTTAAAGGAATTTGCTCGGGAAAAGGCTCGCTTATTATCGGTTTTTGTTTAGGACAAAAAATAATCTATGCTTGGGCAGTATTTGCAACGCTTGGTATAGGCTTTATTGCGTACGGTATGAGCATATTTTTCTACGTTTACGCGCAGCGACTTCTTGGCGCGGCAAGAACGAGCGCGTATTATGCAGTTTCGCCCTTTATTGGGGCTTTGCTTTCGTTAATTATATTTAAAAATATGCCGAATTACGGATTTTTTATAGCGCTCGCGCTTATGGCAATCGGCGCTTGGCTTTGCTCTAATGATAAACCAATATGTAAAAATAAAAAAAGAAACGCTACGCAAATGTAAATGCGTAGCGTTTTATCTTTATAATAAGACGTTAGTCGTAGTTGTTTTCAAATTCTATTACCGCATAGTATTTAGTTGGCTCTTTTTCAAGCGCTGCGTTTATTTTTGTCGAAATTTCCTCTTTTAAATCTTGCTTGTCAAAGGGTAGAACCAAATCAAAAATCACGTTTGTAAAGGTTGGTCCTTTTACTATTCTTAAATCATGTATGCTTGCAAACGGATAATCTTCGCTTAAAATAGAGCAGATAAGACTTGTAAGCCTTACGGTTTCGGGGTCGGTTACGTTAATTGGGTCAAGGTGGCAAACTAAGTTTACGTTGAGCTTAGATATACAGTCTCTTTCAATCATATCCGCAAGCTCGTGTGAAATCATAACGTCAACCGAAGAGTCGACCTCAATATGTACGGTTGCAAAAAACTGAGTGGGACCGTAGCTGTGAACGATTAATTCGTGTATTCCAAGTATGCCGTCGTAGCTCTCGATAAGAGCCTTAAGCTTGCCTATAAGCTCATTATCTGCCTTTTCGCCTATAAGGGGATTAATCGTTTCTTTTATAAGATTTATTGCAGAGTAGAGAACGAGCAATGAAGCTAAAATTCCAACGTATCCGTCAAGCGGAATCGGATAAAGCATACCAATTACAGCGCAGATTAAAATTGCTGTGGTTGATATGGCGTCGTTTCTGTTATCGGTGCTCATTGCTTTAATTGTATCTGAGCTTACGTCCTTTGCAAGCCTGCTAAAAATTATTGACAAGGCTATTTTAACTATTATGGATGCGCCTAAAATTATGCAGGTCGTTATAGAGAAATTGGTTACGGTGCTATTAAAAATTTTATCAAGCGCAGACCTTCCCGTTTCAAATCCGATAAAGAATATTACACAAGCAATAAGCAGGGTAGTTACGTATTCAAATCTTGCGTGCCCAAACGGATGCTCCTTGTCTGCAGATTTGCCCGAAATCTTAAAGCCTACCATAGTTATTATAGAGGTCATAAAATCGGTAAGGTTGTTAATTGCGTCTGCTATAACAGAAATACTGCCTGCTAAAAGACCTGCTACAAGCTTTACGGTAAATAGGGCAGAGTTGCCGATAATTCCCAAAATACCCGAGGCGGTTCCGTAGGCAGTTCTTACCTCGGGGTTTTCGGTATCTTTATAATTTTTAATAAACAATTTTTTAAACAGGGTAGTCATAATCAAAATTTATGCGTGCACAGACGTGCACGCATTTGCATTTTCTCCTTAATTAATTAACGTCTCTTAAGCAGATAACGTTTTTCAAAATAGAACGCTGTAACACAAACGGACAAAGCGCATAAAACAACCGCAACAGACTTTAAAATTTCTGACTTGCTGTTGGTAACTATGCAGCCGCTGTCTATATAGCCAACTCCGTCGCCGAACAAAATAGTAAGCTTATTGCCCTTTTCAAGCACGGTAACCTTTGTTTTCTTTTCAATCGTTCCTATTTGGTTGCCCTTGCTGTCGTATACCTCAACCCCGCCCTTTTTATAAACGTAAACGTCGCTGACGCTTAAATTTCCGTCCTCGGTAATTATGTCGTCCACGAGGAAGGTCTCCGGTATATATCCTGAACCGTCATCGGTTTTAATTACGTAGTAATTAATATCGTTAAAGGTAATCTTTCCCGTGATTTCGGCTGATTGATATTTATCAATGCCGTTATCGTTTTTATATGGAGATTCTAAAACCGGTACGGAGTAGGGCGTAAAAGCAACGACGGCAAATTTGGTCAGGCTTTCACTTTCTTGCATGCGCGTTGAAACTATATCCGTATTTCTTGCTACTGCCGAAACGCCGTCTTTAATTAAAAGCGAATATTTACCGTTAAGGGGGATAACCGCGTAATCGGTGTCCGCGCCCTCTGCCTCAAGGTTGTCTATAAATTCAAAATATTCGCCGTCAAGCTTCTCGATGTCAATTTCGAATAATTTTGCTCCCTCTTTTACGTTTGCGAACTGCATATTTGCATTGTACGCCGTTGAAAATCCTTCCGGAATACTTATGGTGTGAGGGGTTGAAACGTTTAAATCCTCGGTATTGGAGGAGCTTAAAATAAGACCCTCGAAAATAAAGTACGCCGTTTGAGATTTGTAAGACAGACACATTGATTTGGCAGGGTTGATTGAGCCTAAGTTTGCCGAGGTTTCAAGCGTTTTAGAGGTAATCTTAGATTCCTCTATAACGTCAATCGCGTTGTTTTCGTACAGGGCGAAAAGCTTGCCGTCAAAGTCTGTTTGAAGGTTTAATACGTTTGACTCATAGGGCCTTGAAGCAATCAGCTTCAATTCTTTACCGTCGTAAGAATAAAACTCGTAGTTAGAGGCGTTACGCGCGCAGTAGTAAACCGTGCCGAAGACGTCTGCCGTAACCTCGATTACAGAGCCGACCTCCGTATCTTCAAAAATGACCTCTTCAACGGTAAATTCTTCAGCGTTTGTATTTATTTTATAAATACACGGATGATTTACGTTGTCATACGTTGAGGTATATGCAACGTAGAAATAACCCTCCGAATAAGACAGGTCTATAATCTCGCTCGCATTGCTAAAGGAGAGAGATTGATGGTCGGAAAGCTCGTATTCAACACCATCCTCGTCAATCGGGATAAATTTACAAATGCTGACCGTGTTTCCGTTGGAGTAGCAGACGTAGTCGTTGCCTGCGGCAAATTCGCTCACGGGCGCAGAGCCTAAATTTATTCTGCTATAACGCCTTTCCTTTGTGTCAATATCCTTAATAGCGACTATTCTTCCGTTATCCAAAGCGTAAATTACGTCTTTATCAACCGCTATATCCTTAACTCCTGCCGTAAGTCTGTTTACCGCCGTTGAGTTAGTCGTGATTGCAAATTCGGTAAATTTATTGCCGTTTGCAAGGTCAATTTCCTGTACGGCGTTTATATTGCTGTCAACAACCCATAAATATTGACCTAATAAGCAAATACCTTGAGGTTGATATATTTCGCCGAGGTCGGGATTTGCGGTGTCGCTTGAAATAGACTTAATCAAGGTTTTGGTTGCCGTTTGACAGTCTAAGCCGAAAATACCTTCGGCGCACGAGTAGTATAAAGTGGAGCCGTCCTCCGATTCCGTCAGAGTTCTTACCGTGCTTGCCTCTGCGTTAAAGGTCGTTACGCCTTGCCCGTCCCAAACGAAAATGCCCATTTGTCCGCTCTTCGCAAAATAGACCTTTCCGCTTTTTGAAAGAAGAAGCTTAGTAACGCTTTCTTGAGGCGTTTTGTTAATCTCCTCTACCGTAAGCGAGCCAAACGCGTCTTTCTTTATTTGATATAAGTAAATAAAGTCGCTGTCGAAGCAAACGATTTTGTCGCCGCATACCGAAAAGGAAGAGTTGCTCGCCAATATGCTGAACGGACTCGATGGGTTAGAAATCTTTTCAGCCTCGGGCGCTTGCCAATTTACCGAGCCGAACTCTGAGATATCCAACGCCCAAACTACCGACTTGTAAAGATACAATAAGTAGTTTTCGTAACGCTGCAGAGTGGTTATCGGCTTGTCGCTTTCGTTTATAAGCTCAATTTTAGAAAACTTTTCATCGCGATATATTACTATGGAATTTCTTTGCGATATAGCAACGAAATCCTCTTCGTCGGTCTTATATCTGCATAGCGCGTATGGGTTGTCCAATTTGTAATATTGAAGATAACTCGTCGGCAAGAAAATACCCGTTTGAACCTTGTCGCCGTTATTTTGCTCGGCAAAGGCTTCCGCCCTGTTAAAAAGGGGAAGTGACGCTGCGAGTATTAAAAGAGATATCAAAAACAGCCGAAATTTCTTCACCGAACGCGCTCCTTATAATAAGGATAATCTTATTATAGCATAACTTTCTACAAAAAAACAACTTATTTGACAAATTATTGCAAAAAACTTTTAAGCTTGCCGTTAATTCAAGGCAGGCATTTGTCATATATTAAAAGCTATTATAAAAACAAACATTTGTTCGCAAAAAAACACAAACGAAAAAAGTATAAAAAATTTTTCTCCGGAGGAAATTGATTTTTGCAAAGGTCGGGCTTATGCTAAGGGCGTCTTTGGCAATTGCGTTTTGCAAAAAGCAGAAAAAAGTCTTTCGGCAAAGAGGAGGTGTTAGTTGTATGTATGCTTATGAAAAAGCTGTTTTAAAAACTTACGGACAAACGGAAGCGTTTATAAAAAGCATTGAGACTGCAATAGTAAAGAGGGCTTACGCAAGCTTTGGCTCACGTAAACCTGCTCAGATGATTGCAGAGGGAATACTTGAGATGAAAATGCAAAAGGCTGAGCTTGAGCATTTAAAAAACGCTATGGATAAGGCTTTATCCGAGATGAAGCCCTGTCACGCGTATATTTTGGGTGTTAAATACGGGGCAGGCAGCTTGGGGGTCGGATGCGTTTTGGAGAAAACCGACGGATATTACAAAAAGTCCGCATACGCGCTCGGAAAATTCGTTTTCGCAATGAAAAGGCAGGGATATTCAAATGCGGTTTATTCAGAGCTTTGCGAAAAATATCATTACATAAGGGTTGCGTACGAGGGTTTGGTCAGGTTTGAAGAGGGTATAAAAAAGAGCGGAAACCTGCGTTGCGGAAATCAAACCTTTAAGGGTAAGCCCAAAAACGCTTACGCAGGCAAATAAAATTACTCGTCGTAAAAGTCGTCGCTTGTAAACGCCCCGTCCTTACAGCTCGTCGGCGACGGTTTGAACAATAGGTAGACAACGCTTACGGCAATTAGAGAAACGGCAATTATTATTATAATTTGCAGGCTGTTTCCAAGCTCGTTTTTTGCAGATTGACTTTCCTCAGACTGCTCAACCGACTCTTCTATGGAAGAAGATTCAACGATTATGGGAAGAGAAGGCGGGGCAAAGTCGTAAACTGCCGAGGACGGAATATATCCCACGTATTTGTCGCCCGATGGGGTTGAAACCAAGCCGTATACGTAATTTTCCCCGTTTGACCTTTGAAAAATACCGTAATAGTCTACCGTGCTTCCTTGCGTTACCGTTTCGGATATGCTCATATCAATATCCTTGAAGAGCATGCAGTTCTGGTTTACGGTCAGCACGAGATTCGGGTATAAAACGGGTGGGATTTCTTCAACGACGTTCAGATGCTCGGTAGAGATATATCCCTTAGCGGATGGCTTTGAGGGGTTGTCGCTTTTGTATTCAACCTTAACCGAGGAATGATTGATTGAAAGAACCCTTACGTAATATCCGACCGGCAGGGTAAACCATTCGATGGTTAAAGAGGAATCTATGTAAAGTATGACGTCTTCCGTCAATATTCGCGAATATTTAACGGAATCTGCAAGCGCGACCGAGCTTTTGGGGGCTATGGACAATACGGTGAGTAACAACAAAATTAATTTTTTCATAGTAAGACGATTATATCTTTACGAAGCGGCGTTATTAAAGCAGTTTAAGTAGAAAAAGGGGAGTGTTTGTCGATAATGACTGAAAAGCAATGCGTTGAGGCTCTTATTAAAATAGAGCGCGAGCAAAAAAGACGGAGCGAGCATCCGATTAAGAAATACAACTCGGGGGATAAAATTCATTTAAAGCAATTGGATTTTCACAAATGTCAAAAGCGAAACAGATGGGTTTTTGGCGGAAACCGAAGCGGAAAGACGGAGTGCGGCGCGGTGGAAAGCATTTATATGGCGAGAGGGATTCATCCCTTCAGAAAAAACAGAAAGGACGTTTTCGGTTGGGTCGTTTCACTTTCAAGAGAGGTGCAAAGAGACGTCGCCCAAAGCAAAATTTTAAAATATTTGCCGAGGGAGTGGATTGCTGAAATAATTATGAGCTCGGGCAGAAAGGATTCACCGGAAAGCGGAATTATCGACCAGATAAAAATTAAAAACGTATTTGGAGGGATTTCAACTATCGGATTTAAAAGCTGCGACCAGGGAAGAGAAAAATTTCAAGGCAGCTCACTTGATTTTGTGTGGTTTGACGAGGAGCCTCCCGAGGACGTTTACAAGGAGTGCAAAATGAGAGTTATCGATAAGCAAGGAGATATCTTCGGCACGATGACTCCCTTAAAGGGTCTGACCTTCGTATACGACGAAATATTCTTAAATAGGGCAAATTCTCCCGACGTGTGGTATGAATTTATGGAATGGGCGGACAACCCTTATTTGAATAAAGAGGAAATCGACGGGCTGAGCAGTACTTTAACGGAAAAAGAGCTGGACGCAAGAAGATTTGGCAGATTTTCAGACGAATCGGGGCTTGTTTATACTGAATTTGATGAAAACAAGCACGTTATAGAGCCCTTTTCCTTTCCGTTTGATTGGCAAAACAATATATCGATTGACCCGGGGCTCAACAACCCCCTTGCCTGCCATTGGTATTGCGTGGACTACGACGATAACGTCTACGTCGTAGCTGAGCATTTTACGGCTAAAAGGGATATAGCCTGGCACAGCCTGAAAATAAAGGAAATAAGCGACGCGATAGGCTGGAGAAGAGATTCAGCAGGTAGAATAAATACGATTATTGACTCTGCGGCAAATCAAAAGACCTTAGCCTCCGTCAAAAGCGTTACAGACCTGTTTTACGACCATGGAATTTTGGCCAATCCAAACGTAAACAAGGACGTTTTTTCGGGAATTGCAAGGGTTAAGGAATTTTTTAAAAACGATAAGCTGTATATTTTCAAAGGCTGCGTAAATTTAATTCGCGAGCTTAAGTCGTACAGATGGGGGAAGGGAGATTTGCCGATAAAAAGGGACGACCACTGCGTGGACGATTTAAGATATTTTATTATGACAAGACCTCAGGGCGTAAAGCCTAAGGAAAGACTTTCGGAGATTGCCAAGGACAAGCAAAAGCTCGCAAAAAGGCTTAGGAGGTCGAATAAGCAAAACTGAGGTATAACCTTAGATTTTGCAAAATCAAAAGGTGAATTCAAGTACTAAGAAGAAAATTGCTCAGGCTCTTGTAAAAAAGGCAATCGGGTTTGATTGCGTTGAAACGGTAGAGGAATTTTCAGAGTCGGAAGGGGAGATGCGTCTTTCAAAAAGAAAGGTTACGACAAAAACGGTTCCGCCCGACGTGTCGGCCGCAAAATTACTTATGGAGATGCAGACGGAAGATAAGGAAATTACCGATATGACCGACGAAGAGCTTGAAAAGGAAAGACAAAGACTTATAAAAATTTTGGAGGAAAAGAGAAAATGAATATAGGTAAATGCACGATAACTATTAAGTGCGACGTTGACGGATGCCACAATAAGGCAGATAAGGCAATATCGTTTGACGGCGTTACCGCGCAGTATCATCTGTGCGACGGCTGTCTTAAAAAGCTGTACGGGGCTATTAAAGACGAGTATGAAAAGGAGAAGGTAAATGGCAAAGCTCAAAAAAGATGAAAAAGAGGCTTTCTATGAAGACGTGGTCAGAGAGGTGACCGAGGACTTTTTAAGGCGACAGCAAGAAAGACGTCAGGCCGAAAAGCAATGGGAGCTCAATTTAAATTATCTATCGGGAAATCAGTACTGCGAGATTGCTTCGTCAGGCGAGGTTGAGGAAACCGAAAAGTATTACTTTTGGCAAAGCCGAAACGCGTACAATCATATTGCCCCTGTTGTTGACATAAGAATTTCAAAGCTTACAAGAAACTGTCCGGTTTTAAGCGTTAGGGCGCAGGGCGAGGAGGAGTCTGACGTAAAGTCTGCAAAGCTTGCCTCGGCGCTGCTAAAGTCCGCCTATAGTCGCGTTAACGCCCAAGAAGTAATTGCAAAGGCAACAATGTGGAGCGAGGTTTGCGGCACGTCGTTTTATTATCTTGGATGGCAAGGCGAGGGTGGTAAATACGTTGGAGAATACGAGGGTAAGCCCGTTTACGAGGGAGATATTTTGTTGGAAGCCGTTTCTCCGTTTGAAATTTTTCCCGATTCGCTCTGCTCTGAGGACGTGTCTAAGTGCGGAAGCGTAATTAGGGCAAGGGCTGTCAGAACTGATGAAATTGAAAGCCGTTACGGAGTGGTCTTAAGTGGTGGAGACGTTGGTGTTTTTACCTTGATACCCACGAAAAATTCGTTTAGCGACGGCACGAACGTTTTACATAACAGCGTAATTTTGATTGAAAAGTACGAAAGGCCCTCCGAGGAATTTCCAAACGGCAGATATATTGCTATAGCAGAGGATAAAATTTTACATTACGGAGAATTGCCTTACGTAAACGGAGTCGAGGGAAGAAGAGAAATTCCTTTTATTCAGCAAAATTCAATTGATAAGGCAGGCAGCTTTTTCGGCTCGTCAATAATCGAAAGGCTTATACCCGTACAAAGAGCGTACAACGCCGTAAAAAACAGAAAGCAGGAGTTTTTGAACAGGTTGACTATGGGCGTAGTTTCGGTTGAGGACGGCTCGGTAGACGTTGACGATTTGGCTGAGGACGGACTTTCTCCGGGTAAAATCGTCGTGTACAGACAGGGCAGCAGACCTCCGTCGCTTATCGGTACGGGAAATATTCCTTCCGAATTGATTTATGAGGAAGAAAGGCTTTTAAACGAATTTATTTTGATAAGCGGCGTAAGTGAGTTTTCACGAACGTCTAACGTAGATTCAAATATTTCGTCGGGCGTTGCGCTCCAGCTTTTAATCGAGCAGGAAGAAGCGAGAATGAGTGCGACGGGAGAGAATTTAAAAAGAGCGGTAAAAGAAATCGGCAAGCATATGATTAGGCTGTTCAAGCAGTTTGCAACAGAGACGAGACTTTTAAGAGTAGCTGGGGAATCGGGTAAGGTTGAGGTGTATTATTTTAACTCCTCAGACCTGTCCTCAGATGACGTTGAAATGGATACTGAAAACGGCTTAGCATACACGCCTGCGCAAAAGAAAAACGCTGTTTATGAGCTTATAGGCGCAGGTATTTTAAATGATGACAGCGGAAAGATGACTAAGAGAACCAAGACGAAGCTGCTTGAAATCTTAGGATTCGGCTCTATCGACAATGCCCTCGATTTAGAGGGACTTCACGTTGGCAAGGCGGAAGCGGAAAACGTTTCGGGCTTTAAGGAGGACGTCAAGGTGGACGAGTATGACGACCATGAAATACACGTTCAGGAGCATACGCGATACCTCCTTTCGGTAGAGAGCGAGAGGGTAAGAAAGGACCCTGTCAAAAAACAAAGAGCCATTTCTCATTTGAGAGAGCACAAGCTTGCTCTCATTGAGAATATGAGCTAAACGGAGGGTGGATATGAAGAGTACTGACGTAGAAAACGTATCGGGGGCATCACAAGCTGCAGAGGCAGAAAATCAAACGGGTGAAAGGGCCGCAAAAGAAAACCCATACGGAAAATTCAAGGACGCGGAGTCGCTTCGTAAGGCTTACGAAAGCTTGGAGTCTGAGTTTACAAGGCGCAGTCAAAGACTCAAGGCAATCGAAGGGGAGCTTTTAAGCCGTTCCCAAGCGGAAAAAACGGTCGCAAAAGCAGAGGGTGGCGAAAGCATCGGCAGAGATTTTACAGGGCGATATCCTCTGTCGGGTGAGTATGCTGAAGAAATCGACGCGGAGCTTAAAATGGGCTCTGCGGGAAGAGAAGAGGCTTACATCAAAATTTTGGAGAGAAAGCTCGGCGAGGCGAAAAACAAGCTTTGCGGCAAAGAAAAAGAAGGAATTTCAGCCGATGAAGAATTTTCTGACCGCGTTATAAAGGAGTATCTTAAAAAAATAATGCAGGCAAAACCAAAAACACAGGCTTTTACAGGGGTTTCACTGAGTGTTCCTCCTTTAAAGCCGACTACGGTAGCCGAGGCTTCGGCTATAGCTAAAAAATATATTAAAAGAAAAGGAGAATAAAATTTATGGTAACTATGACAAGCGCTGACAAGGCGTTAAAAACACTTTATTTGGGAGCTGTTACAGAGCAGCTTAATACGGAGATAAACCCACTTTTATCGGCAATACAGCAAACGACTGCGGACGTTTGGGGTAAAGAGGTAAGAAGGGTTGTAAAGTACGGTATAAACGGAGGCGTTGGCGCAGGCGACGAGGACGGCGACCTTCCTTCAGCCGGCGGCAATAACTACGAGCAAATCGTTTCAACTTTAAAAAACCTTTACGGAACCATTGAGATTTCCGACAAGGCAATGAGGGCTTCGCAAAGCGATACGGGAGCTTTCGTAAATCTTTTAAACGCGGAAATGGAAGGGCTTATAAAGGCTTCGACCTTTAACTTTGGCAGAATGCTCTACGGCGACGGCACGGGCGTTCTCGGTACCGTTAGCACAGCTTTGGGTAAAAAGGCAACCGTAGACAATATCAAGAATTTTGCGGTAGGCATGAAGATTGAATTTTACAGCGCGGTTGGACTTAAATCTTCTGCCGGCGTAAGAAGAATCACTGCGGTAAATATTGAAGATAGAACGATTACCGTCGACGGTGAAATGTTTACGGGCTCACAGGTTGAAGAAGGCTCAAAAGTTGTTTTACAGGGCTCTTACGGCAAGGAGATTACCGGGCTCGGCGCAATTTTTGGCGACAGCACAAGTCTTTACGGCTTGCAAAGAAGCGCTAACGATTGGTTAAATCCCTATAAAATTACCGATGCAGGCGAAATAACCGAAACGATGATTCAAAAGGCAATCGACCATTTGGACGACGTTCACGGCAGCAAGGTAAACTTTATCGTTTGCTCGTCGGGCGTAAAGAGAGCGTTCCAAAAGCACCTCTCTTCATATAAGAGAAATCTCGACGTTATGGAATTAAAGGGAGGCTACAAGGCTCTTTCTTACAACGGTATTCCAATCGTTTCGGACAGATTCTGTCCCGATGGAACGATGTATCTTTTAAATACCGAGGATTTTGCCCTTCATCAGCTTTGCGACTGGAAGTGGCTTGAAAGCGAGGACGGTAAGGTTCTCCGTCAAAATGGCGGAAAACCGACCTATACGGCGACTTTGGTTAAGTATGCAGACCTCATTTGTACAAGACCTTGCGGTCAGGCAATGATTTCGGGTATCACCGAGGAATAAAAATAACTATGGAGGCGGTGGGGTTTTCCACCGCCTTCTTTGGAGGTAAAAATGAACGTAAGAGAGATATTGGCAGAGGCTGCGAGAATAGCTGAGGGCAGCGAGCTGGGTAATAAAATTTTAAATTACGAGGAAATTTCGGACGGTCAGGCAAAGCAAAAAACGGACGCCCTTTTAAGATGCTACAACGCAGTTTTAAAGGACGTTGCAACAAATTATTGCGAGTACGCTTCTACGGTTAATATGTCGGGCAAAACGCTAAACCTAACGAGCCTTTCACAGCCGTTAATCAAAATAATTGACGTTACCGATTCGAGCGGAAATCAGTTGAATTACGAGGTAAACGGCAATACGTTACACGTCGAGAAAGGACCTTTCGTTTTGACTTATAGAACTATTCCCTCAAATCAGTCTATTGACGACGCCTTTGCGTTTTCTAAAAATATTATAGGAGATAACGTTTTCGTTTACGGAGTGCTTGCCGAGTATTTTCTTAGGGAATTTCGCTTTGAAGAGGCACAATCGTGGGAAAGCAGGTACAGACAGGCGGCGTCTGTCAGGACGGACTATAAAAAAAGAAATATAAAGGCAGGTAAAAGGTGGGGACTGTAAGAGAATTAAAATTAAAGCATCCAAGACGGACGCGAGTTGATTTGGGCAGATTTTACGGTGTTGACCATAGAGTCGACGGCGACGTCGGAGGGCATAACAGAGCGGATATGAGCTACAATTTTACGTGTAAGGACGGAACGCTTAAAACCTCTATAGGTCTTAAATCCATAAAGGATAAATACAAATTGCCCGATTATGCAATTATGGACGCCGTTTATTACTTTAAGCATAACGACTATCAAACGGGTCAAAGCGACGATAGAATTCTTGCATACGCAAATACGGGTGACGTATACGGCGTTTCGGTTGGCGGTGGCGCTTTTGAGAAAATCGAAGGGTTAAGCTTTACCAAAAAGCCTATTGGCGTTTGCTATAACTATAACAGCAAGGACGTGATAATTTTTTCGGCGGAGGGCGAAGGGATGAAAATTTACGACGGCGAAACGGTTACCGCCGTTTCGGGCTGTCCGTCGGTAACGAGCATGTGCGTGCATTCCGAAAGACTTTTCGTAACGAGCGGCGGAGTTGACGGCGCGCTGTGGTTTTCAGACGATTTTGACCCTACGAATTGGAACGTTTCGCTTACCGAGGCCGGATTTATTGATATGAGTGACGACAGAGGCGAGATGCTCTGCGCGGTAGCGTTTGGCGGACACGTATACGTGTTCAGAAGCTACGGCGTTTCGAGGGTTACCGCCTACGGTGACCAAACCGAATTTTCGGTATCTCATTTGCTCGTTTCTTGCGGAAAAATCTGCAAAAACACGATTATCGTTTGCGGTGACTGCATACTGTTTTTTGCAAGCGACGGGCTTTATCGCTTCGACGGCTACAGCGCGGTCAGAATATCCGAGCCTTGGTTTGATTTCGCTGACGTAAACTACGATTGGGTAAAGGGCGTTTATTTCAACGGATACGCGTATTATCTTTTAAAATTCAATATTGACGTAGGCTTTCAGACGGGTATTTTTTCGATTTCGCCCGACGGCTCGGACTATACCTTTTCTCACGTTGCAAGCATTACCGATATAGCTACGGTTAACGGCGAAAATCTATATAAATTATTCGCTATAGAAAAACTCAAGCTCGGTATTTTCGAAATAGCAAGCGGAGCAGGCTGGGACGGCGACAATATCCACATGGAATGGTGGAGCAAGGAAACCGATTTCGGAATAAAGGCAAAGGTAAAATGGCTGAGCAAAATCAAGCTTTACGCAAACGCGCCTATACGGGTGACGGTTGTTGAGGACGGACACGAGCACGTTTTTGATATGACGCCGAATAAAGGCGTTTGCCAAGCAGATATGAAAATAAAAGGAGAGCGATTCAGGCTGAAAATTTATGCGTTTGGGCTAAACGTCGAAATATCAGCGCCTCAGCTTGAATTTTTGTACTATTTATGAGAGAAGACGACCTTAAAAGATTAAATAATTTAACGGAAGAATTAGAAAGAAGAATTGTCAGATTGGAATCAAAAACGGTAAAAAAGGAGGAGCTTTCTTTCATAGAAGAAAGCTTCGAGGGACTGCTGTTTAATCAGGAGAACAATTCAAAAAGGCTTTGCTTTATAGGTAAAAAGAGGGATTACGCTATTTTAAATTTGCAGATAAATTCGCCTTTAAGCGGCGAGGTTACCTGTGAGATATACTGTAACGGAGAGCTTTTAAAAAGCTTTCAATCTGCATTTCCGATAGCTTGCGAAACTCATTTGCTAACTCAAGTCGGCGAAAACCGGTTAAAAATAGTATTAAAAAACGAGCAAAGCTCAGCAAGCTACAGCTTGGATATGAGCGTTTCGTTAAAGGGGTACGTGCAAAGCAAGCCCGTAAGCTGCAGAATAGGCAATCTCCTTGGCGAAAACTGCTATATAATCTACGGCGATACTATGCAATGTATAAATTCCGACACGATGAAAACGGTAACCTGCTATACCGATTACGACGTCGTAGGTGCAGGCTACTTAAAGCAAAATTACAACGTATTTTTATTAAAAAAGGGAGATTACTTAACGGCTGCAAAGCACGTTAAAGACAGCAACACGGCTTACGGATATATTGACGTCGGCTTTGACGTAGGGGACTGCGTTGAGATGGAGGTAAATAACGGTGTCACATATATATACGAGCTGAAGGACGGAAGACTGATTTTTACCGGTATAAAATCGGACAAGACGACGTTTAACGAGGATATAAACGTAAACGCCGTGCGCTTCAGTATTTTTTCGGGTGATACCGGCAGATATATTTGCTATACCGACGTCAGAGGAAATTGCTATGCGATAAAGCATAAAAGCTATTTGCAGTATCAGTACGTGGAAGAGTATTCCTTGGGAAAATTGCAAAATGCCAATTTGTGTGAGGAAAACGGAGAGCTGATTGTGACCTATAAGCAAGGTCTTGTAGTTATGAAAAAGCCTGTAACTGGAGAGGGCGAGGCCGTAGTTATGGGCGTAGGAGACGAGGGAATTATTTCCCGTAGCGGAGTTACCTTAATAAGGCGCGCCAACAAATTAATAAAAGTTTAAAATAAGGAGTTTTATATGGGAAAATTTAAATTAACAAAAAAGGATTTTGATATGCTTAGTCAAGAAAAATCAGAGAGTGAAAGCGAGGAGAGTGAAAGCGAGGAAAAGAAAAAGCTAAAGGAGGATATCAGTAAGATAGATTCCGAATATAAAAACTCTCCGGTAAGAACGTATGGAGATATAGAGGTTCCAAACACCGCTGAAAAGACTTATAAAATGCCTACTCACGAGGAGACGGTGGATAAGGCAAGCAGTGAAATTTCTCCGTTATACGATGCAAAAATCAATTCTTTAAACAGCGAAAGCAGCTTTGCAGAGCAAAAGCTTGAGGATGAAAAGGACGAGCTTTATAAAAGGGCAGAGCAGTCGTTAAAGGAATTGAAGGGCGTGTATGACGGCGCTAAGGAAAGCACCTCAAACGAGGCCTTAAAAAGAGGTCTTGCAAGGTCTTCCATTATTCTTAACCAGTTAAAAGACTTAGAGGGGGAGAGAATTGAAGCCGCAGGCGGAATTTTAACTCAAAGGGATAAGGATTTAAGCTCCATTGCAAGAGAAATCGACGAGCTTCAATTAAAGCTTGTAAACGACGTTAACGAGCTTAACGAAGAAAAGGCAAAGGAGATAAATCAAAGAATAGAAGAGCTCTATGAAAAATATCAGGCAGAAGCAAGCAAGGTGGACGAGTATAATAATAAGCTCCGCCAAGAAAAAGCAGAAACGATGGCTAAGCTTAAAGAAGCCGGGCTTACTGCCGACGAAACGCAGTCAAAGGAGTACGTGACGATGGTGGCGAATAAAACGAGGGCGTTTTACAGCTATTATTATTCGTTGGGCGAAAACGCTCTTTCGGAGCTACAAAAGGATAGACAGTACGTAATTGACAATATAGGTCAAAACGGTTACGACTATTTATTGAGATATTTTAAATAAAGAAAACGGTTTGGCGGAAAATTTTCCGCCAAACCAAAAATAAAAAATTAATTAAAGGAGTATAAAAAATGATAATAAATAAAAATTTAATTTTAACACAGCAAGAGCAATTTGAAACAATAGTTTCTCCGTCTGAAGGAGAGATTGGAGGAAGCAGTATAAAAACGAACGAGTGGCGTGACGTAGACCACGGCGGAACGTTCAGTATGTCGTCTGTACATAGAATAAAGATAAGAATTGCAGATTCCGTTTTAGGCATTGCTAACGAGTATTACCAAGCAAAATTGGTGTTTACCGCAACGGAGGATATTTCGTCCTCGCCATTGGCAAATCTTTATACCGTAGAGGGCAACAAGCTTATAGTTGACGTCACGGATTATCTTTTAGGGGATAAAAAGGGTCAAGAAATTA
>JAZNDO010000094.1:0-17001 GCA_045588105.1 Christensenellaceae bacterium
CTTCAAAAACACTTTTCTTTTCTGGGCCATATTTTTCAAGTAAATCATCACTGATTTTTTGCGGACGATTTGTATTCATGTTAAAATAAACCCAACGAAAGACTTAAAAAGAGATATGATCTCTTTTAAATAGAGGTAAAATTTGGATTACGTAACAAGCTTTGAGAAAAGAGGTTTTGGCCTTTTCGTACATTTCGGGCTTTTTAGCATGATTGGCAAGGGCGAGTGGGCAAAGCATATACACTCAATTCCGGACGGGGAGTACGAGGCGTTAACTCAAAAATTCAAGGTTAAAAAATCTTGGGCAAAGGACCTTGTCAAAATTGCAAAAAAGGCAGGGTGCAGATATATAACCTTGACAACCCGTCATCACGACGGCTTTTCACTTTTTGACGTCAAGGGGTTAAACGACTACGACGCGCCTCATTCTGCGTGTGGCAGAGATTTGGTAAGAGAATTTGTCGACGCCTGCAACGGGGCGAATATTCTTCCTATGTTTTATCACACCCTGCTTGACTGGCATCATCCCGATTTTGACACGAATTTCCCTTCGTATATAGATTATCTTATAAAAAGCGTAGAAATTTTGTGTACCAATTACGGCAAAATAGGTGGACTTTGGTTTGACGGAATGTGGTCGAAGCCCAATGAGAATTGGCAAGAGGACAGGCTGTACGCAACGATTCGCAAGCATCAGCCCGAGGCTATGATTATCAACAATACGGGGCTTGATGAGCTTGGCAAGGTCGGACATCCCGAAATTGACAGCGTTACCTTTGAAAGGGGAAAGCCTTCGTTCGTTGATAATTCCGACAGGCACAGAGCAGGCGAAATGTGTCAGGTTTTAAACGACCATTGGGGCTATGCGAAGGACGACTACAACTATAAGCCGGTAAGAGAAATTATAGAAAATTTAGTAGAATGTAGGTTTTATAATTGCAATTTCCTGCTTAATATCGGGCCTATGGCCGACGGCTCTGTAAGAGCTATGGATAAATGTATGCTCGAATTTATCGGAACGTGGATAAAGCAGAACAAGAGCTTTATATACGACGTAAAGTCCGCTGATATAACCGCTGAGGGAGCGTATCTGCTCAAGGGTAATAACGGCAAATATTACGCAGTTATAAAGGACGTTAATATGTCTGCCGACCAAAACGTACAGCGTGGCGCAACGGATAGAGAAATTGTCTTAAACACCGCTCGAAGGATTAAAGCTGCAAGGTGGCTTGATAACGGAGAAAAAATAATAAAAACTAAAAACGGCTTTAAGGTTACTCCGTTTACTTATGGCTCAAGCCACTCGCTCAGAGTTGCAGAGATACAGCTGAAATAATAAAAGTCAGCGTATAAGTCGATAAACCGCATAAAATTTATAAAATGAGGAAAATATGAATAAAATCAGTCTTAACGGAATTTGGAATTTAAAGGGCAACGGATACGACGTAAACGGCAAAATTCCCGGCTCACTCTATTCTTTTTTGCTTGATGCAGGCTTAGTGCCCGACCCATTTTACAGGGATAACGAAAAGCTCTTTTTAGAGCTTGCCGAGCATAAATATTCCTTTGAAAAAGAGTTTGATTATAAAAAATCCGATTGCCCCGTGCTTTTGGTATGCGAGGGCTTGGATACCCTTTGTACTGTTTTCGTCAACGGCGTAAGGGTGGGCGAGGCAGCCAATATGCACGTAACCTACGAGTTTGACGTGACTAAGGCGTTGAAGGACGGAAAAAACGTTATCCGCATAGATATTGACCCGGTAAACCCTTATATAAAGGCTAAATACGAAAGGGAGCAAATTCCTGCATGCTGGGACGCGTTGACCGGGTATATGCATATAAGAAAGGCTCACTGTATGCTCGGCTGGGATTGGGGTCCAAGGCTTCCGGATATGGGTATCTGGCGCGATATTTATCTCTTGGAGAAAAACAGCGCAAGGCTTACCGAGCTTAAAATTGACCAACGCCACGAAAACGGCAGGGTGTTTATCACTCCTTGGGTCGTATCTGACGGAGATTGCGACGTCAAGGTTACGGTTACTGCGCCTAACGGCGAGTCGTTTGAGGCTCAAGCTAACGCTCAAACCGAAATAATATGCCCCGAGCTTTGGTGGCCGAATAACCTTGGCGAGCAAAATTTATACGTAGTTAAGGCAGAGCTTTCAGAGGGCGGAAGGGTAGTCGACTCTAAAACCAAGAGAATAGGTCTGAGAACACTAAAGCTTATAAAAGAAAAGGATAAATGGGGCGAGGGCTTTTGTCATGAGGTAAACGGCGTAAGATTTTTCGCTATGGGCGCAGACTATATCCCCGAGGACAATATTTTCTCTCGCATAACCGCAGAGCGCACCTATAAGCTTATGAAGCAGTGTAAGGACAGTAACTTTAACACTGTAAGAGTATGGGGCGGCGGTTACTATCCCGACGACTATTTCTTCGACGCCTGCGACGAGCTTGGCCTTATAGTATTTTTCGACCTTATGTTTGCTTGCAGCGCGTACAATCCTGACGAAGAAATGTGGAAGAGTATAAGATTAGAGGTAGCTCAGAATATTACGCGTATTCGCGACCACGCCTCGCTCGCTTTGATTGCAGGCAATAACGAGGTAGAGGAAATGTTCTTCTGCAATCCCGATTGGGCGCCGTATCGCGAGCCTTACGTAAAAATGTTTGAAGAAACCTTCCGCGATATGCTAAAGGAGCTTGCGCCCGCCGTTGATTACGTTGCGTCCTCGCCAAGCACGGCAGGGCATTTCGTTGACCCGAGAAACGACGACTTTGGCGACCAGCACTATTGGGAAATCTGGCACGGCTCGGTTCCCGTAGAGTGGTACAGAAAGAAATATTGCAGATATTTAAGCGAGTTCGGCTTCCAGGGTATGTGCGACTATAAAACTATATTGCAGTTTACCGAGGAGGGCGACAGAAACTTAAACAGCCGTATTATGGAATTGCATCAAAGAAGCAGAAACGGCTACGCTAAGATAATGACTCATATTCAACAGTATTTCTTATATCCCACCTCGCTTAAAGCCTTGGTTTATACCTCTCAGGTAATGCAGGCAGAGGCTATAAAGACGGCTATCGAGCATTTCAGACGTAACCGCGGCAGATGTATGGGCACGCTCTATTGGCAGCTTAACGATATTTGGCCTGTAACGAGCTGGGCAAGTATAGACTATTACGGCAGGTGGAAGGCTCTTCAATACGTTGCAAAGCGTTGCTATAGACCTGTAAATATTACTTGTGAGGAAACAGGCTTTTTGCAAACTACGAGATTCGTTATTGCCGAGCCTAACTATTATAATTACGAGACCAAGGCTAAGCTTTGCGTGCATAACGAAACTAAAGAGCCGATAAAGGGCTTGGTAAGATGGCATTTGACGGACAGCCAAAGTAATATTTTGCAGAGCGGAGAAAGAGAGGTAGAGGTCGCGCCCACGTCCGTGCTTTTACTTGATGAGCTTGACTTTGAAAGGACGGATTATGAGAAAAATCATATTACCTTTGAGCTTTTAGTCGGCGGCAAGGTCGTAGCAGGCGGTAGCGAAATCTTTGCGCAGCACAAATATTACGGCTACAAAAATCCTGACCTTAAGGTAAGAGTTGAGGGAGACGAAATCGTAGTAACGGCTGACGCGTACGCTAAATACGTTGAGGTTTACAGCGAAACCGAGGATTTCTTACTCGAAGACAATTTCTTCGATATGGAAAAGGGTGAAAGAAGAATTAAAATCGTAGAGGGCGCGCCCACCGATTTACACGTGCGCTCGGTTTACGATATAAGATAAGATTATAAAAAGAAAGCCCGATTTGGCAATTGCCAAATCGGGCTTTTATCAACCTATAGAGGGGTTTTTTGATAACAAATAAAAAATCAGTCTTCCTTACCGACCAAAAAATCTATTGTTACATCAAAAAAAGAAGAAAGTATTATCAGCTGAGAAATACTCGGCTCGCTATGACCGCTTTCCCAATGCGAAACAGCCATTTTCGTTGCGTTTAAAATCTTGCCCAGCTCTTGTTGCGAAACGCCTTTTTCATTTCTTAATTCTCTTAATCTATCTTTAAACGTTACCATATCTAAATTGTAACCAATTTTGTTACGTAATACTTGACAGTAACAAAAATTGTTACTATAATTAAAATATATACTGCAATACGCGGTTTAATATAGTATAAAACCAAGGGAGGTTTTTTATGAAAAATAAACTTTTAAAGTTTTTAGTTTTAGTGCTTTGCGTTAGTATGGCATTATTCGTTTCGGCGTGTAAAAGTGGCGATAGCGATAAAAAGCTTATAGGCTGCAAGAAAAACAGGGGCGAAAGCGAAAGCCTTTTAGAAAAAGAGTCAAACAGTCAGTCGAAATACGAATCGCTGTATTCTTCTGCTCAAAGCTCACCGTCAGAAAGTGAGACTTCTTCGGTAAGCGAAAGCCGAGTTGAAAGTGGCAACTCAACTCCCAAAGAGTCCGAGTCTGAAAAAGAAAGTGTAAGTGGCTCGGAGTCTGAGTCTGAAAAAGAAAGTGTAAGTGAATTGGAGTCCGAGTCTGAAAAAGAAAGTGACTCAGAGTCGGAGTCAGAGTCTACTCACACGTGTGATTTCAGTGAATTGAAATATAATACCACTCATCACTGGTATGAGTGTACTTGCGGTGCGAAAGGCGGAGAAACTGCGCACAGCGGTGGCAGTGCAACATGCAAAGAATTGGCTGAATGCTCTATTTGTGGGCAAAGGTATGGTGAGTTAGGCAATCACGAAGGCGGTACGGCAACTTGCACGGCAAAAGCAGTTTGTTCAACTTGTGGTCAAGAATATGGTTCAACCTTAAATCACGAATATACGGAATTAAAATATAATGAAACTCATCACTGGTATGAGTGTGTTTGCGGATTAAAGAATGGTGCAAGCGAGCAAGTTCACTTAGGGGGCAGTGCAACTTGTGTTAAAAAAGCAACGTGTGAAGTTTGCAACGTTTCTTATGGTTCGTTTGATGAGCATAATATTGTAGAGGGTAAATGTACTTCTTGTGGCAAAGAAGAAAGTCAAGGGCTTATTTACGAGCTTAGCGAAGATAGCACGTACTATACTGTAATAAATATTGGCTCTTGCGAAGATTTTGATTTGGTTATACCTGCTATGTATAACGGGTTACCTGTAAAAAATATAGGTTATCAAGCATTCTATAAGTGTTCTATTTTGACTAGTATAGAAATTCCTGATAGCATAGTAAGTATTGGTGATGCAGCGTTCGACGGCTGTAGTAATTTAACGAGTGTTTACATTAGAGAAATAGAGAGTTGGTGTAGTATAACGTTTAGTGACTCTTCTTCAAACCCATTATGTTATGCTAAAAACCTATATATAAATAACGAAATAGTAACCGAATTAGTTATACCAGATACTATTACGGAGATTAAAAATTATGTGTTTTATAATTGCTCAAGATTAGCAAGTATAGAAATTTCTGATAGCGTTTTGAGTATTGGCGAATTGGCGTTCTATAATTGCACAAGCTTAACAAGAGTGGTAATAGGCGAAAACGTAAAAAATATAAAAGGTGGAGCGTTTTTGGGTTGTAGTAGTTTGACGAGTGTGGTAATACCCAATAGCGTAACAGGAATAGGTGCAAACGTTTTTGGTGGTTGCAGTAGCTTGACGAGTGTAGAAATAGGTGATAGTGTAACAAGTATTGGCTCTTTTGCGTTTGGTAATTGCAGTAGCTTGACGAGTATTGTAATACCAGATAGCGTAACTACAATAGCGCAATATGCGTTGTACGGTTGTGTTAATTTAGCAGAAATAACATTGCCGTTTGTTGGCGGAAGAAAAACTGCTACAAGCGCTTCTTCCTCGACCTTATTCGGATATATATTTGGTAGTATTGAGTTTTCCGATGTCGTGGAAACAAAACAGTATTATAGTCAGAAATCATATTCAACCTACTATATTCCATCTACGATTAAAAAGGTAACTATAACAGGCGGAAATATTTTTTATGGAGCTTTCTATAATTGTAAAAATTTAATAAGTATAGAAATTCCTGATAGCGTAACTACAATAGGTGATTATGCGTTCTCTTATTGCGACAGTTTAACAAGCATAGAAATTCCCGAAAGCGTAACAGCAATAGGCGATTCTGCGTTCAGAGGGTGCTCAAGCTTAACAAGTATAGAAATCCCTGACAGCGTAACAACAATAGGTAATTGTGCGTTCTATGAGTGCTCAAGTTTAACAAGCGTGGTAATAGGCGATAGCGTAGAAACAATAGGTAAATCTGCGTTCTATAATTGCTATGGATTAATGAGTGTAGTTGTGCCCGCCAGTGTAGAAAGTATAGGTGAAAGCGCATTTAAATATTGTTACAAACTTGTAGAAGTGATAAATAAGTCAAGCCATATAACCGTAGTAAAGGGTAGTACAGGATTGGGATATATAGGCTATTATGCACTTTCGGTATTTAATAGTGGAGATACTTACGTAAATTTATTCACAAACGATAACGGCTATATAATTTATGACGGGGAAGAAAAGATTTTGGTTAGATATGAAGGTTCACAAACAGACCTTGTTCTTCCAAACTATATTACACAAATTTATAAATATGCGTTTTATAACTCAAAGAGTTTAACAAGCGTGGTAATAGGTGATAGCGTAACTAGAATAGGCGAACATGCTTTCTATTGTTGCGTAAGTTTAACAAACATAAAAATCTCCGAAGGCGTAACAATAATAGGCGCTTCTGCGTTCGCCGGTTGCTTCAACTTAACAAACATAGACATCCCTGATAGTCTAATTGCAATTGGTGATAGGGCGTTTGCCGGGTGTGTTAGTTTAACAAGTATAGAGATTCCCTATAACGTAACTGCAATAGATACTGAAGCGTTCAATGGTTGCGAAAGCTTAACAAGCGTGTATTATAAAGGTACAAGTGAAAATTGGAATAATATTACAATAGCAAGTTATGGAAATGACTATTTGCAAAACGCTACGAGATATTATTACATAGAAAACGGGGCTGACGTGCCAAATGATAGTGTTAACTATTGGGCTTATGATGAGGACTATGTTATAGGATACTTAAATGATGAGAGAATATTGCTATCCTACATTGGTATAGAAACAGAACTTGTTCTTCCTAACTATATAACTCAAATAAATCACTATGCGTTCTATAAATGCGCAAGCTTAACAAGCGTGGTAATAGGTGATAACGTAGAAACAATAGGCGATTATGCTTTTAGTGATTGTTCAAGCTTAACAAGCGTTGTAATACCAGATAGCGTAACTACAATAGGAGATAGAGCGTTCTATAATTGCTATAATTTAACAAGCGTAGAAATAGGCGATAGCGTAACTACAATAGGCGATCATGCATTTCGTTATTGCTATAAATTAGTAGAAGTAATAAATAATTCTACTCATATAACAGTAACAAAAGGCTCTAGTAGTAACGGCTACGTTGGCTATTATGTATTATCTGTATCTAACTGTGACAGTACCTATGCATCTAAGCTTACAAATGATAATGGTTACATAGTATATACAGAAGGTAGCAAAAAGATATTGGTTGGTTACAGTGGTACAGAAACAGACCTTGTTATTCCAGATTATATAACAGAGATAAATCAATATGCGTTCTATTATTGCACTAGTTTAACAAGCGTAGTAATAGGCGATAGCGTAACTACAATAGGCTGTCAAGCGTTTGATGGTACGGCATATTACAACAATGACTCTAATTGGGAAAACAACGTATTATATATTGGTAAATACTTAATAAAAGCAGTAACTTCAATTGTCGGAACGTATGAAATAAAAGATGGAACATTGAGCATAGCAGAGAGCGCGTTCAGTGGGTGCGATAGTTTAACAAGCGTAGTAATACCAGATAGCGTAACTACAATAGGCTCTGGTGCGTTCGAAAATTGCTCTAGTTTAACAAGCGTGGTAATAGGTAATGGTGTTACAACTTTGCCTGAAGGTTTATTTAGGGGTTGTTCAAATCTTCAAAGCATAACTCTTCCGTTCGTTGGTGGTAGCAAAAATGCAACAACGGCTTCTGCTTCAACCTTGTTTGGCTATATATTTGGCACAAGTAGTTACACAGGTAGCACAGAGGTTAAACAATATTACGCAAGTGGTACTTATGATTACACAACTTACTATATCCCAGCTTTGTTAAAAAAGGTGACGATAACAGGTGGTGAGGTTTTATATGGCGCATTTTATAATTGCTCTAGTTTAACAAGTGTGGTAATAGGCGATGGCGTAACTACAATAGGCTCTTCTGCGTTCTATAATTGCAACAGTTTAACAAGCATTGAAATACCCAATAGCGTAGAAACAATAGGCAATTCTGCGTTCAATGGTTGTTCAAGTTTAACAAGCGTTGTAATAGGTGATGGCGTAACTACAATAGGCAACTATGCGTTCTCTAGTTGCAACAGTTTAACAAGCATTGAAATCCCCAATAGCGTAGAAACAATAGGTGATTATGCGTTCTCTTATTGCTCAAGTTTAACAAGCGTAGAAATGGGCGATAGTGTAACAACAATAGGTGATTATGCGTTCAGAAATTGCACAAGTTTAACATGTGTAGAAATAGGTGATAGAGTAGAAACAATAGGCTTTAGAGCGTTCGAATATTGCTCTAGTTTAACAAGCGTGGTAATAGGCGAAAGCGTAGAAATAATAGGTGAAAATGCGTTTGCATATTGCTCAAGTTTAACAAGTGTATATTATGCTGGAGATATAGAGGGTTGGTGCAATATAACGTTTAGTGATAATAGTTCAAATCTATTATATTATGCTAAAAACCTTTATATAGATAACGAGTTAGTAACCGAACTAGTTATACCAAATACCGTTACGGAGATTAAAGCTTATGCATTTCAAAATTGTTTAAGTCTAACTAGCGTCGTAATAGGTGATAGCGTAACTACAATAGGTTTGAGTGCGTTCAATGGTTGCATCAATTTAGCAGAAATAACATTGCCGTTTGTGGGCAATACTAAAGACGGAACGACAAACACTCATTTTGGATATATTTTTGGTGCAAGTTCTTACTTTTATAATAACGAATACGTGCCAACATCTTTAAAGAAGGTAGCAATAACGTCTGCGACTATAATAGGCAAGAATGCGTTCTATGGTTGCGACAACTTGACAAGCGTAGAAATCCCTGATAGCGTAACAAGTATTGGATATATGGCGTTCTATTATTGCACTAGTTTAACAAGCGTTGTAATAGGCGGTAGCGTAACAACAATAGGCTCTCAAGCGTTCTGGGATTGCACAAGTTTAATAAGCGTGGTAATAGGCGATAGCGTAACAACAATAGGCTCTCAAGCGTTCTATAATTGCTACAGTTTAACAAGCGTAGTAATAGGCGATAGTGTAACGAGTATTGGTGATTGGGCGTTCTATAATTGCGACAGTTTAACAAGCATAGAGGTGGGCGAGAATAATACTGCATATAAATCTATAGACGGCAATTTATACAGTAAAGACGGCACAGTACTCATACAGTATGCAATAGGTAAAACCGATAGCGAATTTATTATCCCCGATAGCGTAACGAGTATTCGTAGGTATGCGTTCTATAATTGCGACAGTTTAACAAGCGTATATTATAAAGGTACAAGTAGTGAATGGAGCAGTATTTCAATAGAATCATTTAATGAAGATTTAACAAACGCTACGAGATATTATTACGTGGAAAACGAGGCTGACGTTCCAACTGACGGTGGCAACTATTGGCACTACGACGAAAATGGAAATGTTGCAATTTGGTAAAATTTTAGTAAGAATTAAATCTTAACAAACAAATTACGGGGAGCACGAAATTCGTGCTCGCCGTAGCTTTTTACGGTATATTTTTTAAGCTTTATTTTATAAGACTTTTTTTGTATTCCGAAGGGGTCATTTTTACAACTGACTTAAATACCTTAGAAAAATACTGACTGCTCGAAAAGCCCAGCTCGCTTGCGATTTTTGCAAAGTGCATACCTTTTTTTATCAGCCTTTGCGCGCGCTTTATTTTCAGCTCGGTAAACGCCTGCATAACCGGCTTGCCCGTGTGCTTTTTGAAGGCTGTTTTTACGTATGAAACGGAGAAAAAAAGCTCTTCCGCAATGTCCTCTAATCTTATGCTTTTATCTATGTTTTGGGATAAATATTCTAAAACCGCAGCCGCTGCGTTTGCTGTCTCTCCTTTGCCTAGTATCGGGTAATTACTGTCAATAATCGACTTATCGGCAGGCTTTACGCACTCAATGAGCAAAAATTCCAAGCAATTTTTAACTAAATGCTCGTCAAGCGGAGTGTGCTTTTTGTCCGAAAAAACCAAGCTTGATGCCCGAGTCAATCTTTTAAGCAGGGGGAGCTTTAAGCCGGTTGCAAAAAAGGTCTTGTCAAAGATGTCTAACGGTATTCTCGAAACGACCGAAAAAGAGCATGCAAAGGTTCGCGTTCTCGTTTGACTGTCGATAAGGCAGGGTGTAGATGGCGGAATAAAAACCAGGTAGCTTTCGCCCACGTGAAGGTTGTCCCCTTGGTATCTCACCGTCAGGCTTCCGCTTTCCACGAAGAGCATAGTAATAAAGGGACCGCTCTCGTGCAGAGATTCTCCCTTTTCGCGCGCGGTGTAGCCTGCGTAATATATTGAGCTTAAATTAAGGGCGTCCTTTAAAATTCTTCCGCCTGTCTTTTCTTGTGCATCCATAGCGTTATTATACACTCGTTGTCAAAAAAATGCAACAAAATATAAAGCTTAAGCCCTCTCACTTGACAAAATGCTCGGGTTGTGCTAAAATGCCCTCGTTATGAAAGCGTATTTAAGGGAAAACGTAACGGGTGAAAAAACTCCGTTTACTACGATTTTAGATTATTCAAAGATAGGCAACAGCTTGCGTTTTAAGTTTACTTGCGAAAATTCTAAGCTTTTTTCTGCCTTTAAGGGCTATAACGAGCCTATTTACAGGGGCGACGTCTGCGAGGTTTTCATTTGCACGGGCGAGAACTTAAAGGAGTACTACGAGATAGAGGTTGCGCCTAACGGAGCCGTATTTTTTGCTAAAATAGTCAATGAAAACGGCTTGAATGTCACCTATTTGGAGCAGACCTTTACTGCAAGCGTGGAAATAACCGAGATTGGCTATAACGTAGAAATAATTATACCCTGCGATGCAATCGGCGTAAGGGAGGGCGTACCCATCAGGTTTAACGCCTACAGAATAGAAACGGAGGGCGGTGTACCCAATAAAAATTTATTGGCGTTAAGCCCAACGCTCGTTCCGCGTTTTCACGTGCCCGAAAAATTTATAGTGCTTGAAGAAAATTAATTTAAAGCGACGTCACGGGCTATCAAATAACGAAAATAATTTAATTGCGGTTTTGCCACAGGCAAAACCGCTTTTACTTTTTGCATAATATTTGATATTACGGCAAAAATCCTTAAAAAGCGTTATCTTATTTATTATATAATAAGCCGTGACGGAGGATTGGTATGGCGAGAAAGATTGTTGTGACATCAGGCAAGGGTGGGGTTGGCAAAACCACCGTGCTTGCAAATTTGGGGTTAAGGCTTGCGCTTGGCGGTAAAAGAGTGTGTATGCTTGACGCCGACGTGGGGCTCAATAATTTGGATATGGTTACCGCTTGCGAGAATTTAGTCGTATACGACCTTTCCGACTGTGTTGAGGGCAGGTGCAGACCAAAGCAAGCGCTTATTCAAACGAGAGTCAGTAAAAACGCTTACGTTTTGCCCTCGTTTCACTCTCTTTCCGGCAGTGAGGTTTCCTTTGAAAGATTTTCCGACCTTGTCGAGGGCTTAAGCGCATCGTTTGACGTTATTTTAATTGACTGTCCTGCCGGCATAGGCGATAGCTTCCGCCGCGCGGTATATTCGGCAGACGAGGCGCTGCTCGTTACGACTCCCCATCTTTCTGCCCTGAGGGACGCTGATAAGGTGCTTGCAAATTTAAGGGGTATGAAGATAGAAAACGTGAAATTGGTTATAAACCGAGTGCGGGGCGATTTGGTCGTTTCGGGCAAAACTCTTTCTCCCGAGGATATAGAAAAGACTCTTAAATGCAGAGCGATAGGAATTATTCCCGACGACGACAACGTGTTTTTGTGTAACGCAGGGACGATTCCTCCCGAATCTCCCTCGTTTAAGGCGTTTAAAATCTTGGCGAAAAATCTTTTCTCCGAAAAAATTAAAGCTTACGACTATTCAAAGGATTACAGAGGATTTTTAGGCAGTATAAGAAGGGGGCTGAAAAGAACGCTATGAAAAGAGAAGACGTAATAAGGCTTAAAAAAGCCATAGAAAGCGACCGTATGAGCATGACGGCAGAGGGAATTGACGTAATCGTTGCCGACCTGCAGTCGGTGCTCAGCGATTATTTTTTTATTTCTAAAGCTCCCACTCTTGAAATCAGAGTGCAAGACGGTACGTACGTTATTGATATAAGGGTAGTTGCGGAGGCTCTTAGGACTTTTGCAAAATTTTAACGCCATTTTCACCAAAACCCTTGCATTTATCCTTTTGGGGTAGTATAATATTAGCAGTCGGGCACTTAGAGTGCTAATTTGCAAAAATGGGAGATATTATGAAAAGCTTTAAAACACAGTCCAAAAGAGTTTTAGATTTAATGATAAACTCAATTTATACCAACAAAGAGATATTTTTGCGCGAGCTTATATCAAATTGCTCCGACGCAATCGACAAGCTTTATTACAAAGGGCTTAAAGAGGGTATTTCGGGGCTTACGAGAAACGATTTTTCTATTACGGTAGTAGCGGACAAGCAAAACAAAACGCTTACGATTGCCGATAACGGCATAGGCATGACGGCAGAGGAGCTTGAAGCCAACCTCGGCACTATAGCAAAAAGCGGCTCGCTTGCCTTTAAAACCGAAAACGCCGAGGATATAAAAACGGACGATATAAACGTAATAGGTCAATTTGGCGTAGGGTTTTATTCTGCGTTTATGGTTGCTGACAAAATCGAGGTTTATTCAAGAGCTTACGGCAGCGAAGAGGCTAACCTTTGGGTAAGCAGGGGCGCCGAGGGCTACGATATTAAGCCCTGCGAAAAGGACGGACACGGTACTAAAATAGTGCTTCACATAAAGCCCGATACCGAGGACGACAAATTCTCTGCATTTTTAGAGGAATATCAGATAAGAAGTCTTATTAAAAAGTATTCGGATTATATCCGTTATCCGATAAAGACGGAGGTTATCAAATATAAAGAGCAGACCGAGGAAGAGCAGAAGGACGGTATGCCGAGAGAAAGCTACGTTGAAATGGAAACTCTCAATTCAATGACTCCTCTTTGGAAGAAGAACAAGAGCGAGGTCACCGAGGAGGAATACGACGGCTTTTATAAGGATACCTTCTTTGATTACGAAAAGCCCTTAAAGCACGTACACGTATCAGTTGAGGGTAACGTGAGCTATAAGGCTATTTTGTATATTCCGTCAAAAGCGCCGTATAACTATTACAGCAAAAACTACGAAAAGGGCTTAAAGCTCTATACCGACGGCGTGCTTATAACCGAAAAATGCGCAGAGCTTTTACCCGATTATTTCAGCTTCGTAAAGGGCGTTGTCGACAGCGAGCTTACTCTTAATATTTCAAGAGAAACTATTCAACAGAGCAGACAGCTAAAGCTTATAGGCTCAAATATCGAAAAGAAAATCAAAAGCGAGCTTTTAAGCCTTTTGAAAAACGAGCGTGAAAAATACGAGGAGTTTTATAAGGCGTTTGGGCTTCAGCTTAAATACGGAATTTACCAAAGCTACGGTATGAACAAGGATATGCTTATCGACCTTATAATGTTTAAATCGGTAAAGGAAGATAAGTATATAACCTTAAAGGAATACGTCGAAGGGCTTAAGGAAGAGGATAAATTTATCTATTACGGCACGGCAAAAACCGTTGACGCCGTTAAGTCGCTTCCTCAAAGCGAGAGCATTTTAGACGGCGGTAAGGATATTCTTTGCTTTGCCGACGAGGTGGACGAATTTGCTATAAAAATGCTCGGTGTATACGAGGGTAAGACCTTTAAAAACGTTTTGAGCGAGGACGTTTCGTTTAGCGAGGGCGATGAAAAATTAAACATCGAAAACAAGGGTATTTTGGAAGAAATAGCCTCTTGCTTGGAAGGTAAGATCGCTAAGGTAAAGCTTTCGTCTGCGCTAAAAAGCCGTCCGGTATGTCTTTCGTCAGAGGGTGAGATTTCTCTTGAAATGGAAAGGGTGCTTTCTCAAATGCCTAACGGCGGAGAGAGTATAAGGGCAAGCAAGGTGCTTGAAATAAACGCCGAGCATCCTATATTTGAAAAGCTTAAAGCGGTTTATACCGAAGATAAGGCTCAGCTTAAAGATTTTGCCGATATTTTGTATTTTTCGGCAAGGCTCGTTTCGGGGCTTTCGGTAGAGGGGGAATCTGCCGTAACCGATAAAATTATAGAATTAATTTCCAAATAAGCTCGGCTATAAGTCGATAAATAGCGTTTTTAGTAACGGAGGGGTTATGAGAAGAACGAAAACCCTGATATTTGCGTCACGGTTTTTTATAGTGCTTTTGAGTATTGTCGCTCAAGCACTTGCAATATGGATACTGTTTTACTTGCTGGGGCAAAAATTTGCTTGGGTACAGGCAGTTTCTACGGTGGTCGGCGTTTTGCTGTTTTTATATATAGTCAATAAAGACCAGCCGGCAGTATATAAATTGCCGTGGGTAATAGTGATTTTATTGGCTCCGCTCGTTGGAATCGTAATTTATTACACCTTTGGCAACGTAAAGCTGAGCAAGAAGCAGATGAGGATGTTTCGCCGTATTTACGACGAGCATCACGACGGATATTACAGGCAAGCTGAAGTGTTAGAGCAAATGCAAGGCAGGGGCGTAAGGGGCTTGGGCACGGTGAAATATATTCGCAGCGCAACCTCCCTTCCCGTGTATTCCAATTCAAGGGTAACCTATCTTAAAAACGGAGAGGAATTTTTCAACATCCTTTGCAATGAAATATTAAAGGCTGAAAGGTACGTGTTCTTAGAGTATTTTATCGTTGAAAAGGGGGTTATGCTAACCGGTGTTCTAAGAGCCTTGAAGGAGGTGATGCAAAAGGGCGTCAAGGTGTATTTTATGTACGACGACGTCGGCAGTATTACTAAAGTAAGGCGTGGCTTTAACAAAGAGCTTTGCGCTATGGGAATTGACGCGAGAAGGTTTTTTAAATTCGTTCCGATAGCTTCGGTTATCCATAATAACCGCGACCACAGGAAAATTGCAGTCGTTGACGGAAGGGTTGGGTTTATGAGTGGGGCAAATATTGCCGACGAGTACATAAACCAAGCTAAGCCTCTTGGCAGGTGGCTTGATAACGCAATAAAAATTGAGGGCCAGGCAACCGATAGCTTAGCGCGGCTGTTTATTCAGCTTTTTAATATGACGGGCGGCAAGCCGCTGGACGAGGTTGATTTTATAGAAGCCTCACACAAAGAGTTTAGCGACGGATTCGTTCTTCCGTTTGGAGATTCTCCGTATCCCATTGATAAGGACCACGTGGCGGAAACCGTTTATCTGGATATAATATCAAGGGCTGAGAAATATCTTTATATCACGACGCCTTATTTAATAGTAGATACGAATATTACCGAGGCGTTAAAAACCGCAGTAAAGCGTGGGGTGGACGTAAGAATAATAATACCCGAGGTGCCCGATAAAAAGGCAGTTTATCTGCTGACAAAGAGCACTTGTAAAAATCTTTGCGAGCAGGGCGTAAAAATCTATGCTTTTAAGGGTGGGTTTATTCACTCCAAGGCTGTTTTATCCGACGGTGAGATTGCGGTTATCGGTACGGCAAATTTTGATTTCAGGTCGCTCGTTCATCACTTTGAGTGCGCCACCTTGCTTTGTGAAACGTCGTCGATAAACGACTTATACGAGGATTTTTTACATTTATTTGACTATGAATGCGTAAAATATTCGTCAAAGGATTTAAAATTAAGCTTATTTCAAAAGGCAATAAAATCAGTGCTGAGCTTATTTGCTCCCCTGATGTAGAGCAAAAATTTTTAAAAAACTGTTGACAAGATTATTAGTGGCATTTATAATAAAACCAATAAAAAAATAAGGAGAACTTTTATGGAACTTAAAGGCTCAAAAACCGAAAGAAATTTAAGAGAGGCATTTGCAGGCGAAAGCCAGGCAAGAAACAAATACACCTTCTTTGCAAGCGTTGCTAAAAAAGCAGGCTACGAGCAAATTGCAGAAATCTTTTTAAAGACTGCAGACAACGAAAAGGAGCATGCAAAGTTATGGTTTAAGGCTCTCGGCGAGCTTGGCGACACGGCTCAGAATCTTCTTCACGCCGCAGAAGGCGAAAACTACGAGTGGACTGATATGTACGCTAAATTTGCTGACGAGGCAGAGGAAGAGGGCTTCAAGGAGCTTGCGTTTAAATTCAGAGAGGTAGCTAAAATTGAGAAGGCTCACGAGGACAGATACAGAGCTCTTTTAAACAACGTAGAAATGCAAGCTGTGTTTGAGAAAGCCGGCGAAACTATGTGGGAATGCCGTAACTGCGGTCACCTCGTAATGGGTAAAAAGGCCCCTGCAGTATGCCCTGTATGCGCTCATCCGCAAGCGTACTTCGAGGTTAGAAAAGAAAACTACTAATTTTAAAGCCGTATAAACGGCGTTATACTGCGTTTCTAAAAAGCGATAGCAATTAGGATGACCACAGAGGTCTATCCTATCTGCTATCGCTTTTTGAGCCTTGTCTAACTTGTTTCTGCGTCTTTAAAACGTGCTTTGATGGGGCGAAAAAAGGATGCAACGTCACGTTGCTGACCAAAGAGGTCTATTGCTTTCGCCCTTTTTTGCTACGCAGTAAACAAAAAAGAAAAGGTTGAAATATTTATGGAAAATGATATAATAAATCACCGATAAATAAGAATTTGTCAAACGGATAGCAACAGC
>JAZNDO010000095.1:0-22100 GCA_045588105.1 Christensenellaceae bacterium
ATTCGTACTTTTTTGGATTGTATCGCTGGTCAATGATGTTAAAGAAAACGTAAGTTATATACAATAGAGATGTTTTCCATTTATCTTTATCGATAATTTTATTGTCAGGTAAAATAAAAACATTTTTAAAATAATACCAAACAGCATACGGCAACAAATAAAATCTTGGATTTGTCTGAGAATTCTCATTAAAAACACTAGAATATTTTTCACATCCTGGCATAAATTGGCCAATATTTTTTGCTTTTGCGGGCATTTTTAAGAGTGCAGCAATATAAGTTTGGGTTAATTCTTTTGCAGTAAATGCATTTCTTTTTAAAAATTTGCTGTCAAATAAATGGTTATACATTGCGTTTCCCGTGACTTTATGAGTTAACGATTTTACACTGTTACTTTGGATTTCGTAAAAATAGCCAAAGTCTTGGAAATTTTTCTGCAATTCTTTATGAAAAACATCAAGCGCAAAGAAGTCTTTCCCTGTTACAGCTGTCTGACTGTTTGTATATTTAGTTATTTCTTGTCTTCTTTTTGATTGTGCATCTTGTATGATTTTGACTAATATTGTTCCGTCAATGTTTTCCTTTTCATAGGGATTAGAAGCATTCCAGCAGTTATATATTGTTGTGGCGGTTTGACAGCCGTTTACAATTTGTGGTGCTTTAATTTTTACAAGCGAGTTGGATAGTTCATATTCTGAACAAACTATGGTAATACCGTTGTTGTAATACCAAAAATTTTTGGGATTTGTTTCATAAGAAGTTTTTATCCCTTTATTTATAGCGTTATATCCTTTAAAATCTCTTATATTGGAGGCAAAAATATAGTTTCTATGAGCAGCGACTAATTTTGCCAATTCTTTCAGTGGTACTTCTGCAACAACAGTCGTTTTATCTCGGTTCTCAAAATATTTTGCAAGATTTAATTTGTGGGAAGAAGTTTTTGCGGCTTTAGGCAGTTCGAGTAATATTCCCGTTCGAACATATTGAAATTTCTCATAGCCAATTATTTGAAGTGTAACATTTTTTTCTGTTTTTTGAGAGAAAAATTTATTAAACTCGTCACATTTAGTTTTATAATTATAGTTTTTAGATTCTTCTTCAATAAAATTATTTGTAATATAAAAAATTCGTATTTCGTTTATATTTTCGATAGATAAAGAGCTATATACATCTACTAAAACATGCCTTAATTGGCTACCGTTATTAAGATTAAAAAAGTCAGTTATTCTTTGTATGAAAGAGTAAACATCATTATAAGTATGTTTATCCCTATATTTACCTTGAATTAAATACAAAACATCACCATCAATAAAAGCAGCATCAATTCCATAGTCTTTCGCACCATCCGGGAAAATGACACCTTCAGTTAGCGAATTGTTTTCTAAATCAGTTTCTGTTCTATCAAACAACTTAAGTAAAATAGCCTCTAAAAAACGATGCCCCTGTTCTATACTTGTAAGTTTACCCTTTTCCCACATAAAATCATTAATTAAACTCTCGTAGTCCACCATAAATCTTTCCTCCTAAATAGTAAACACATCGCATTAATTCCATATTATCATAAAAATTTTAAAATTTCAATATAATATAAAATTTATATTAAAAAAGTTATAGTTCTATAATTTTAGCAGTGGGATTTATTAGTTTGTTTTACGAAGTCGTGGAGAGTATTCTTATCTAAAACAAGGATATAAGTAAAACGGCGAAAAATTCGCCGTAGCCCTTTATCGTTATTCATTTTAAGAATAAGCCCCCAAACATGCAAAAGTCAACGTTTGCCGGCCAAAAAATTTTTGATATTTCATATATTAAACGGTTGACAAGCAGGCGTAGTGGATATATAATATACAAGGAAATCCTACCTGAGAGGTAGGAATTGCCTCAAAAGTCGAAATTGAAGCCGCAAAAACGCGGTGGGTTAGCCAAAAGGAACGGCAAAAATCACAAAAAAAGGAGAAATCACAGTGAAAATATCGTCTAAAACACATTACGGTGTGCAAGTGCTTTCTTTCCTCGCCGTATCTGAAAAGCCCGTTTCTGCCAAAGAATTGGAAAAATGCACGGGGGTATCGAGCAAGTATCTTGAAAAGGTGCTTAAAATACTTTCCGATATAGGCGTGGTTTCGGCAACGCGCGGCGCAAACGGCGGCTACACTTTAACCCGTGACGCAAGTCAAATTCGCATGGGCGAGGTCGTCAGGGCCTTAGAAGAGGACAATATGGAAATTATCGGTTGCGTAGCAAGTACGGGCTGCTGCTGTCCTTCCTCTAAGCTTTGGAAGAGGCTTTTTGACGGAATAAACGAAATATTAGACGGAGTAACGCTTAAAGAAGTCTCCGAAGGCAAGGTTATATAATGAAGAGAATTTATTTAGACCACGCTGCAACCACTCAGCTTGACAAGCGTGTTTTTGAAAAAATGTCGCCGTATTTTTTGGAGGTTTACGGCAACGCAAACAGTCAGCACGGCTTTGGCAGAGACGCGCAAAAGGCAGTTGACGAGGCTCGTGACACTATTGCAAAGCTAATCGGCGCAAAGCCTAACGAGATATATTTCACCTCGGGCGGTACGGAGAGTGACAACTGGGCTCTTCGCGGTACGGTAAAGGCCCTTAAAGACAAGGGAAATCACGTTATAATGAGCTGTATCGAGCACGCCGCAATGCTTTCTACTGCAAAAGAACTTGAAAAAGAGGGCGTAGAGGTTAGCCTTATCGGTGTTGATAGCGAGGGTTTTATTGACCTTGACGAGCTTAAAAACGCTATTCGCCCGACGACGGTGCTTATTTCCTGTATGTTTGCAAATAACGAAATCGGTACGGTTGAGCCTATTGCAGAAATCGTTAAAATAGCAAAGGAGCACGGAATTTTAGTTCATACCGACGCCGTACAAGCTATGGGCGCGATAGATATAAACGTTGCTGAGCTTGGCGTGGATATGCTTTCTTTCTCGGCGCACAAGTTTAACGGACCAAAGGGCGTAGGTGCGCTTTATATCAAGAACGGTATACCTATGGCAAGGCTTATCGCAGGTGGACATCAAGAGAGAACCCGCCGCGGCGGAACGACTAACGTTCCCGGCGTCGTAGGCTTTGCAGAGGCTTTAAGGCTCACTAAAGAGAGCATGAAAGAGGATAACGCTTACGTTTCTTCGCTCAGAGATAGATTTATCAGGCGCGTTGAAGAGGAAATTCCTTTTTCTAAGCTTAACGGCGCAAGAGAGATGAACAAAAGACTTCCGTCAAACGCAGACTTTTCGTTTGAGTTTATCGAGGGCGAGTCGATACTCTTTAGCTTAGATATCGACGGAATTGCCGTTTCTTCGGGCTCGGCTTGTTCTTCGGGCTCGCTTGAGCCGTCGCACGTGCTGCTTGCCATCGGTCTTTCCGAGGAAAAGGCGCACGGCACTATAAGATTTTCCTTCGGCAAGGAAAACACCGTAGAAGAGGTTGACTACGTTGTAGACACTTTAAAAAATACTATTCAAAGACTTAGGGAAATGTCCCCCTTATTCAATCTTAAAGGAGATATAAAAAATGTATAACGAAAAGGTAATGGAAGCTTTTAAAAACCCCAAAAACGTAGGCGAAATCGAAAATTATGACGGTCTTGGCAAGGTCGGTAACGCATCTTGCGGAGATATTATGCAAATCACCTTGAAGATTGAAAACGACGTTATAGTAGACGCTAAATTCAAGACCTTTGGCTGCGCTGCCGCAATTGCAACGTCGTCTACCGCAACCGATATGATTATTGGTATGACCATTGAAGAGGCTCTTAAAATTACCAATAAAAAGGTGGTTGAAGAGTTAGAGGGCTTACCGCCTCAAAAGATTCACTGCTCAGTGCTTGCCGAAGAGGCAATCAAGGCAGCAATTGAAGATTATCAAAACAGAAAGAACGGAAAGATTGTTGAAAAGGAAGACAAATACGTTTGATAGAGCTGGTAAAAAAGGCAGATAATCGACTTATAGGCTGGTTTTACATTTAAAGCATAAAAACTGCATAAAAATAGCGCGGAATTTCCTTTAGATAATTTTGTTTTTGTATTTCCGCGCTAAAAGCTTGAGTGGGGGCGTATGCCCCCACTTTTTACGTCTTATAAAAAATAGTGATAGGCGAATTTCACCCAATGCCATTTTTTTCTTTATATAAAAAACTACCGAGCCTGTAAGCAAGCCGGTAGTTTTTACTAAATTGCGTATATCTATCGTTTAACTTTTAGTGAGTGCCAAAGGATTGCTCCTTGTGTCCGCATTTTGTGCATTCGCCGTTTTCGTAAACGTGCTTCTCATAATTGCCCTTTTCGTTGCAGTCGCCAAATCTGCACTCGTGCCAATGGTAAACGGAGTTGGATTCCCATTTCCTTTTAAATTTGTGCTCGCTGTGCTCTCCGCTAAAAAGCGCGCAGCCCGTCATAGACAGGCAAGTAACAACGCATAAAATAAACGCTAAAATTCTTTTCATCCTCTTTTCTCCTTTTTATATTTCTTTTTTGCCTTTTTGAGTAGGCGCTGTAAGTCCTTTCTGTCTAAAAGCTCAACCCTGTTGGCTCTTGCAAGCTCTATTGCAGATTTGGTAAAGCTTCTGTTGGTTAAAACGCAAACCTTATCTAATTTGTAAAACCTTTTTCCTGCTACAGCCTCTTGCACGGCGGAATTTCCAACCGGCTTAGAATACCTTTTAAGCTGTACGCCAATTTTTTTAAAATGCTTTTTTATAATAAGGTCAATGCCCTGGTCGCCGCTTTTTTTAGTTGCCTCGACCTTGTAGCCGAGAAGGGTATAAACCCTTTTCATAAGCTCCTCAAAGTCGTGCCCCTTTAGTCTGTCTACGCGAAACAACGACCACCGATACCTTTTAATTATTATATATATAACGAGTGCTAAAAGGATGAGAACGCCTACTGTTCCCCAAAGCCTTACGCTATCGTTATTCAGACCCTCTTTTGCGCAAATATTATACATAACCCCCCGTATAAGTTGATTATCGGCTTATTTTTCTATAAAATGATAAAATTTGTCATCCTCTTTAAGTATTTTAAAGCCGCTTGATAAAATCATATTTTTAGAGGGCTCGTTTTGCTTAAAGCATTTTGCCTTAGGCTTAAGCCCTAAGCTTTCTGCGTATGCTGCGGTCAAAGCAAACGCCTTTTTGCCAAGTCCCTTTCCCTGATAATTTTTAGCCACTCTGCAGCCGATTTCTACGTCACCGCAAACGGTAGCGTTATAAATTATGGTTTCGCCGATTAGCTCGCCGCCCTCGTTTTCTCTGATTGCAAAATTTATCGAAAAAGCGATTGAATTATCGTAGGCTTGCATATCGTAAAAGGTGCTTTCATCAATCTTTGAGGTGATTGAATCGTCCTCTTTATAGTCGTATCCCCAAAGAGAATTTAACTCCTCGTCAAGGCAAAGCGCAAGGTAATTTTGCTTATCGGCCTCTTCGATTTTACTTAGAAAAATGCCGTCGCCCTTTAAAGTGGGATAGTCGTTTGGTTGCCAATAGGGCTTTATTTTTACTAAATATTTATTGACCAATCGTATGGGCTTATATTGAAGCTTGGATTTTCTGAGTCCCTCATCGCCCGAGTCGTCTTCTCTATTTATGAATTTCAGCTTATTTTCGCAAGCGCTGTCTGCGTATTTAACGAAGCAGTTAAAAAGCGTAGGATAAACTCCCTCGTATGCGGTCAAGGCTTTTTCAACGTGAATTATAAGCGTATCGGCTATAATTTCGCCTATGGTAAAGCCGATTATTTTTCCGTCCGCGGTAAGCTTTCCGCCCAAAAGCCCAAATTCGTCAAAGCAATCTAAAAGAGTAAGGGTGGCTTTAAGCTCCGCTTCTTCCTTTTTGCCCCTTGCAGGATGCTCGCTTGAATATCTTTCAAGCATATCCTTTACCGCGGGAATATCCGTTTTTTCGAGCTTGGAAAAATTTGGCGCGCCATAGAGCCTTATGAATTTGTTTATATGATTTCTTTGCCCCGAAAATTTGCCGCCCGCAAAGCTTTTCATCTCGTCGAAGTCGTAAATATAATCGCTCCAACGCCTGTCGTAGTTTGCCGCGCAGCCCTTAAATCTCCCTTCGCCCTTGATTTTTTCGAGCAGGCTATCGTCTGCTCCATATATAACGAAAGGCAAATTGTTACGCTCGACATACTCAAAAAGTCCGTCTATAGCGCGATTAACGTCGTTTCCGTAAGGAAAACTAAAAACGGGCTCATCCAAAATATCTTGCTTTGAAATAAAGGCGCCGTTAAAATTTGCAAGCTCTAAGTTGGCATCTTTGCCGTACATAATAAAAGCCCCGAGAGATACGTCGCAACATTTTAAAGGACTGTTTTTTATAAGCTCCGAATAATTTTTAAGAGTATTTTTTGAGTATTTTTCAAAATTTATCATAAGTTTTCAAGCTTAATTATGGTTGGTTTTCTCAATTTTTTCTAAAATTTCGCAAAGTCTGTCTAAGTCGTCGCGAGTGTAATAGTCCACGTAAATTCTTCCCTTATTATCGTTGCCAATCGCCGAAACCTTAGTGCCGAAGCATCTTTGCATACGGTCAATCATATCTCTGAGCTCTTTAGATATATTGGGCTTCATTTTTTTAGGCTTGTCCTCTATTGGCGCAAGATATTTTTTTACAAGCTTTTCAACATCCCTGACGCTTAAATCCTCAGCGATTATCTTGTTTGCAAAGGCCCTTTGCTTATCCTTAGGGATAGAGAGAATCGCCCTTGCGTGGCCTGCCGAAAGCTTGCCGTCGGCAACCAAAACCGAAACCTCGGGGGCTAAGCTTAAAAGTCTGAGCGTATTTGCAACTGCCGAACGGCTTTTGCCGAGTCTTTCCGAAAGCTCCTCCTGCGTGAGGTTGAATTCATCCATAAGCTGCTTCATTGCCTCGGCAGTTTCAATGGGATTGAGGTCCTCTCTCTGCAGGTTTTCAATGAGCGAAACCTCTTTTATTTGCTTTTCGCTATATAACTTAATTATTGCGGGAATGGTTTTCTTGCCTGCAAGCTTAGAGGCTCTGAATCGCCTTTCTCCGGCAATAATCATATATTTATTGGCGGTTTTGCAAACGACTATGGGTTGAATTACGCCGTGCTGTTTAATAGATTCCGCAAGCTCTATAAGGGCAGTATTATCAAAAAACTTTCTCGGCTGATGAGGGTTGCCATAGACGTCGTCAACGTTTAAAACGGTTATAGCTTCGCCGTTTGACATGCCTTCGCTTTTTATAGCGTCTTTCAAATAAGCAGTCTCTTCTACGAGCTCGCTTTCGGTTATAAGACCGTCGTCGTTGAATGTAAGTTGTTTGGCCATTTCCCCCTCCTTTTTAAATGATTATATGCTTCGTAAAAGTGCGTTTACTGTTTCGCCCTCAAAACTTCGGTGACCAACAAGGTCTACCAAATCTTTTCGGGCTCACGAGCCTTCTTTTACTTGCATCTAATCCTTTAAATTTTAGATGTTTATATGCTTCGTAAAAGTGCGTTTACTGTTTCGCCCTCAAAACTTCGGTGACCAACAAGGTCTATCCCACCCGCAAATTCCTTGCGAGCCTTTTGCTTATGCCTGGATGCAACGTCACGTTGCCTTGCATCTAATCCTTTAAATTTTTAGATGATTATCTACTTCGTAAAAGCACGATTACCGTTTGTAGTAAAAATTAACAGTAAAATCTAAAAAACCATATAGCCGACGGGTAATTCCGTCGGCGTATAAGTCGATTATTGATTGTTTTTAGTGTTTTCGCCCTCTTCAGAAGCAGTCTCTTCGCTCTTTATTTCGCTATCACCGATAGTCTCTTCTTTTTCTTCGCTTTCGGTTGGCGTTTGATTTTTCTCTTCGCTACCGATAGCTGTTTCAGCCTTTTCTTCGCTTGCGCTATCGCCTTGGACTTCTTCAGCCTGAGGCTTTATTTCGCTGACCTTGGCTTCAACCCTTTTAAATGGATTAACATCCTTTTCAGCCTGCCTTTTATCCATAAATTCCTTAATGGTAGCGACGTCCTTGCCCTCCATTATGAGGTCGACCTCTTCTTGATAAATGGTTTCCATTTCAATCAAAAGCCTTGCCATAGTGTCGAGAAGGTGCTTATTTGCGCCCAAAAGCTCTCTTGCCTTTTTGTGCGCGTTTCTTATAATAGATTGAACCTCTTGGTCGATAAGCGTAGCAGTTGCCTCGCTGTAGCTTGCCTTAGTTTGCATATCTCTGCCGAGGAAAATCTGGTCGCCGTCGCCGTAGTTTACCGGTCCTAATTTTTCGGACATACCCCACTCGGTAACCATTTTTCTGGCTCTGCTCGTTACCACGCTTATATCGTTGGACGCGCCCGAGGAAATATCCTTTATAATAAGCTCTTCGGCAACTCTTCCGCCAAGGGTCATTACTATATCGTCTAAAAGCTTGTTCTTTTCGATATGGTTGTCGTCGTTTTCGGGTCTGGTCATAGTATAACCTGCCGCCATACCTCTCGGAATTATCGAAACCTCGTGTACGGGGTCGCAGTTGGGAAGAAGTCTTGCAAGAATTGCGTGGCCTGCCTCGTGGTAAGCTGTAATTCTCTTATCCGTTTCGGTAACGAGTCTTGATTTCTTCTGAGGTCCTATAATAACCTTATTGATAGCCTCGTAAAGGTCTACGTTTGTAATAGCCTTTTGGTTTTTTCTTGCCGCAAGAATCGCTGCCTCGTTCATAAGGTTGGCGATATCCGCGCCCGAAAAGCCTGCCGTCATTCTTGCAAGAGTTTTGAAGTTTACGTCGGGGGCGAGCGGTTTATTTCTTGAGTGAACCTTAAGTATTGCCTCTCTGCCTCTTACGTCGGGCATATTTACGTAAATCTGGCGGTCAAATCTGCCCGGTCTCATAAGGGCTGGGTCTAAGATATCCGCTCTGTTGGTTGCTGCGATGATTATAATACCCTCGTTAGCCTCAAAGCCGTCCATCTGAACGAGAAGCTGGTTAAGAGTTTGCTCTCTTTCGTCGTTTCCGCCGCCGATACCCGAGCCTCTGTGTCTGCCGACCGCGTCGATTTCGTCAATGAAAACTATACAAGGCATACTCTTTTTAGCCATATTGAAAAGGTCTCTTACTCTGCTTGCGCCCACGCCGACGAACATCTCAACGAAGTCCGAGCCGCTTATCGAGAAGAAAGGAACGTTTGCCTCGCCGGCGACCGCCTTTGCAAAAAGAGTTTTACCCGTTCCCGGAGGTCCTACGAGGAGCACGCCCTTAGGAATCTTTGCGCCGAGAGAAGAGAATTTTCTCGGGCTTCTGAGGAATTCAACAACCTCCTGAAGCTCCTCTTTTTCTTCCTCTGCGCCTGCAACGTCAGAAAATCTTACCTTGATATTCTGGTTTACCCTTGCTTTGGTTTTGCCAAAATCCATTGCGCTTTTTCCGCCGCCGTTCATTTGACGGCTTAAGATTATAACCACGAAAATGCCTACGCCGAATAAAAGCATAGGGACTATCAGGCTTGAGAAAAACGAGCCTGCGTTAGGGTCTGAGCAGTTTATGGTTACGCCGTTTTTCTTCAAAAGCTCTAATTCCTCTTCGTATAAGGAAGAAGGGTAAAGATAAGCCTCGTAAACCTGAACGAGTTGATTTTTGCCCGTAAGTCTGTTTTGTTCTGTTTTATACGCCTTTAAAGTATAGACGTCAACGGCAACCGCAACGATTGCGCCTTCGCCCTCGGGCTTAGTGTACGTTGCTTCTAACTCCCCGGTCTCTTCATTTGTGGTATAGGAAATACCTACTTTACTAAAAAATTCTGAGGTCTTTAACGTGTCAACGTTACCCGAAGAAAGCATTATAAATAAAAATGCCAATGCAGCTACCACCAAAAGTGTAATAATAATGGTGGATTTGGATGATTTTTTCATTATACCTCCCGTTTAAACGCTTATTTGCTTCGTGATACTGCGTTTCTGCAAAACGCTCTCGACTGGTATGACCACAGAGGTCTATCCCATCCGATACCGTTTTGCGAGCCTTGTCTCCCTCGCAACTAATCGCTTAAACTCAATTTTTCTAATGTATTTTTGGCTTGCTATATACTGCGCAAAACTTCGTTTACTGTTTCGCCCTCAAAACTTTGGTGACCGACAGGGTCTACCAAATCTTTTCGGGCTTCACGAGCCTTGTTTTGCTTGTATCTGCCAACCCAAACTCAACTTTTCCAATGTAATTGTTATTTCTGTCAAATTGCAGTTGGGTGGAGCGTCACGCTCCCTCGCAACTAATCGCTTAAACTCAACTTTTCTATTGTGAATTTATACTGCTCGCATCGTTAAGTTGCTTCGTTTCACGGTGTTTCACACACGCGTATTGTTATTGTAGCATAAAGATATTTAAAAGACAAATAAATTTTTTAATTATACGTTTTTTTACACAGTTTTCACTTAAATAAAAAGTAAGCGCAAAAATCTCAGCCCCATGTACTGTAATTTGTACCTTCAAATTATTCCTTCTTTAAGAATTTTATTCATTTTAAAGAAAAATATCCTCGTTTTTCTCTTCGTTTACAAAACTTTCAAAAATCAAGACTCAGTTTCACGTGAAACTAAGCCCTTTTCCCTTCGTTTTAAAGAAAGTCAAAAGCAAAAACAATAAAATGCGAGCTGTTGTTTGTTTAGTATTTTTGTGGTTTTAATAGGTTTTTCTTAAAACACTTAAATGCAAATATTTTTAAAAATCGCTTAATTTATATGCGATTTTGCCGTTTTTAGCAAGATTTGAAGAAAAACGTCGATAAAAAAATTTTTAAATAAAACAACAAAAAACAAAAAATCTATTGACAAGGCAAAATTTATTGTATATAATGTTAGTAGCATAATGGAAAATTATCTTGTGAGAGTGTCGCCTGTAGCAAATGCCGCTTGCGAAAATCTTGCAAGAAAAGGATATATTTATGGCAGAATTTTATTCGGAAAAAATTGCGAAATCACCAAGAATAGACCGTATCAAAGAAAAAATGGTCAACGAAATGCCTCAAATAGAGGCGGACAGAGCCGTTTTGCTTACCGAGTCGTATAAAATGACCGAGGGTGAGCCTATCTATACGAGAAGGGCTAAGGCTTTTGCGCATATTTTGGACAATCTTCCCGTGACAATCCGTGACGACGAGCTTATAGTCGGCGCGGCGACCGTGCATACGAGAGGATGTCAGGTATTCCCCGAATATTCCTACGAGTGGGTAGAGGCTGAATTTGACACCTTGGCAACGAGGTCTGCAGACCCCTTCTATATTTCCGAAGAAACCAAAAAGACTCTTCACGAGGTTTATAAATATTGGAAAGGCAAGACGACGAGCGAGCTTGCAACCTCGTATATGGCTCCCGAAACGCTCACGGCTATGGAAGCCAATATGTTTACTCCCGGTAACTATTTCTACAACGGTATCGGACACGTAACCGTTAAGTATGATAGAATTTTAGAAGTTGGATATTCGGGAATTATTAAAGAAATCGAAGAAGAAATTGCTAAAATGAAGGTTGGCGACGGCAACTACTGCAAAAAGCGCACCTTGTTGGACGCAATGATTTTATCTTGTAAGGCGGTTATCCGCTATGCTAACAGATACGCTCAAAAGGCGCGTGAAATGGCTGAAAAAGAGGGCGACTCCACGAGAAGAGCCGAGCTTTTGAAGATTGCCGAAAACTGTGAGCGAGTGCCTGAATTCGGCGCGAGAAGCTTCCACGAGGCGTGCCAAAGCTTTTGGTTCGTTCAGCTTTTAATACAAACCGAGTCCAGCGGACACTCTATTTCACCGGGAAGATTCGACCAATATATGTACCCCTACTACTTAAAGAGCAGAAAAGAGGGTATGACGAGGGAATTTGCTCAAGAGCTTATGGATTTGGTATGGCTTAAGCTCAACGATTTCCTTAAGGTTAGGGACGAGGCCTCTGCAGAGGGCTTTGCAGGCTACAGTCTTTTCCAAAACTTAATCGCAGGCGGTCAGGACGAGTACGGTAACGACGCGACCAACGACCTTTCGTTTATGTCTATTACTGCGACCGAGCACGTTTTCCTTCCTCAGCCGTCCTTCTCGGTAAGGGTATGGAACGGCTCGCCTAAGGCTTTCCTTCTCCGCGCTGCGGAGCTTACCCGTACGGGAATAGGCTTCCCTGCGTACTATAACGACGAGGTTATTATTCCGTCGCTTATGTCGAGAGGGCTTAGCTTAGAGGATGCGAGAAAATATAATATCATAGGTTGCGTAGAGCCTCAGGTTGCAGGTAAAACCGACGGCTGGCACGACGCTGCGTTCTTCAATATGTGCCGTCCTTTAGAGATGGTGTTTAAAAACGGCTTTGAAAACGGAAAGCAGGTTGGAATTAAGACGGGTAACGTCGAGGATATGCAAACGTTTGGCGAATTTTACGAGGCGTATAAGGCTCAGTCCGATTATTTCGTATCGCTTCTCGTAAACGCGGATAACGCCATTGACGTAGCGCACGCCGAAAGATGTCCTCTCCCCTATTTGTCCTGTATGGTTGACGACTGTATAAAGGCAGGTAAGAGCGTACAAGAGGGTGGAGCGATTTACAATTTTACAGGTCCGCAGGGCTTTGGTATAGCAAATATGGCGGACGCTATGTGGGCTGTTAAAACTCTCGTATTCGACCAAAAGAAATATACTCTTAAGGATTTTAAGGAGGCTCTTGAAAACAACTACGGCAAGGATATGGATTCTCACAAGGGCGAAAAGCTTACCGTAACCGTTGTAAAGGAGCTTGCCAAAAAGGGTAAAAAAGTTAGTGATGAAGAGATTAAGTCGGTCTATAAGGCGATTATCACTAATAATTGCCCACAAGAGAAGAAGGATTTTTATGCAAAATTACTCGCTGATATAGAGGCTCTTCCAAAATTCGGTAACGACAATAAAGAGGTTGACGCTTTAGCAAGAGAGGTTGCATACGTATATACGAAAGAGGTTGAAAAATTCTCAAATCCAAGAGGGGGAAGATATCAGGCAGGCTTGTATCCCGTATCGGCAAACGTTCCTCTCGGTGCGCAGACGGGCGCAACTCCGGACGGCAGACTTGCGTTTACTCCGGTAGCAGACGGCGTTTCTCCGTCGGCAGGCAGAGACGTAAAGGGACCTACGGCGTCTTGTAACTCAGTATCGACCTTAGACCACTTTATTGCAAGCAACGGAACGCTTTTCAATATGAAATTCCATCCGACTGCCCTTGCAGGCAGACACGGCTTAGAGAATTTCGTATCTCTCGTACAGGGCTATTTCGACAGAAAGGGCAGCCATATGCAATTTAACGTCGTCAGCCGTGAAACCTTACGCGACGCGCAAAAAAATCCCGAAAAATACAAATCGTTAGTAGTAAGAGTTGCGGGATATTCTGCGCTTTTCACTTCGCTTTCTAAATCGTTGCAGGAAGATATTATCAACCGTACCGAGCAGGGAGGCTTTTAATTGATGGACTATTCTTCTGTAAAAGGTAGAATTTTCGATATTCAAAGATTTTCGGTGCACGACGGCCCGGGTATAAGAACGTTAGTCTTTTTAAAAGGTTGTCCCTTACGTTGCCGTTGGTGTTGTAATCCAGAGTCGCAGTCGTACGAAATTCAACAGATGGAAATGAACGGCAAGGTGAAAACCGTAGGCCGTGACGTTACTGCAGGCGAGATAATCAACGAAGTCGAAAGAGATACCGTATATTATAAGCGCTCGGGCGGCGGACTTACCCTTTCGGGTGGAGAATCACTTACCCAGCCCGACTTTGCCGAGGCCCTTTTGGCGCTTGCCCATCAACATAGCATAAATACTGCTATGGAATCGACGGGCTTTGCCGAATTTTCGGTAATAAGTCGACTTTTGCCACATCTTGATTTATATCTTATGGATATAAAGCATATGGATAGCCAAAAGCATAAGGAGTTTACAGGTCAATTTAACGATAAGATTTTAGAGAACGCGCAAAAAATAGCGCGTTCACCCGTAAAGCTTATAATTCGTACCCCTGTTATTCCCACCTTTAACGACACCGAAGAAGAAATCAGAGCGATTGCAAAATTTGCGGCAAGCCTTCCGGGTGTTGAAGAAATGCACTTACTTCCCTATCACCGTATAGGGACAGATAAATATAAGGGTTTAGGTAGAGAATATTCTCTCTCTCACATTGAGCCACCGTCTCAAGAGCATATGGAAAAGCTCTTGAAAATTGTAACTGAATGTGGTTTAAAAGGACAGATAGGCGGTTAAAAGGCTTATCTGCTTCGGTATGCTACGTTACTGCAAATTGCTCTTGACTGGGATGACCACAGAGGTCTATCCCATCCAATATCAATTTGCGAGCCTTGCCTACCTCGCATCTAAACCTTTTAACAAGTATAAAGACTTATCTGCTTCGGTATGCTACGTTACTGCAAAGTGTTTGTGACTGGGATGACCTCGTCGCAAATCGACACGTTGTCAGCAAATTGTTAAAACCAATTTGCAAGACCTTTCAGTCGTTTGCTCCTCTTCCCAAAAATTCTTGCTATGAAATTATTTTCGGGAGCCCTAAATGTAATCGACCTTTTGTCAGCAAATTGTAAAAAACCAATTTGCAAGACCTTTTAGTCGTTTGCTCCTCTTCCCAAAAATTCTTGCTATGCAATTATTTTCGGGAGCCCTAAATGTAATCGACCTTTTGTCAGCAAATTGTAAAAACCAATTTGCAAGACCTTTCAGTCGTTTGCTCCTCTTCCCAAAATTTCTTGTGCGACAATTATTTTCGGTAGCCCTACTTGGATGCAACGTCACGTTGTCTTTCATCTAAGTCTTTAAAACTCGCTTTAAAAATCTTAAAAGGATGCAACGTCACGTTGCTGTCACTCTGGAGCGAAGCGATAGAGTCTCGCTCGACAAAAGAATATTCTATCGTTTTCTATCAAAAACTTCAATGTGGCAATATAAAAAAGGACGAAACATTACGTTGTTAATCGACTTATAGCCCCACTTTTGGTAAAATTTAGTAAAAAATAGCGCGAAAAGCGCAAAAGGACAAATATGAAAATTTATACGGGTAACGGCGACGGCGGTTTTTCTACGCTTTCGTCAAGTATGAAAATTTCAAAGGCAGACGAGAGATTTGAGGTTCTCGGATGTATTGACGAGCTTGTCAGCTTTATAGGTAGCTGTCGGGCTATCGTCGCTTGTCCTGTTTTAACAAAAAAGCTTGAAGATTTACAGCTGAAGCTCTTTACGGTAGGCAGCGCGATTACCTTCCCGCAAAAGAGAGAATATCTCCCAACTGAAAAAGATATCAGATATCTTGAAGAGCAAATTGATAAAACCGAAAATTCCTTTGACAGAGAGAAACAATTTATTCTTCCCGGCAAGTGCGAGCTTTCGGCAAGGCTTGATTTAGCCCGTTCGGTTTGCAGAAGATTAGAGAGAGAAATTATTACCTTAGACAGAAAACTCGGTGTTGACGGTTCAATCAAAAAATATATAAACCGTCTTTCAGATTACCTTTATATATTAGCGCGCAGAATAGATTTCGATTATGAAAAGGGCGATATTTCTAAAATCGTAGGCGACAACGCGTTTGAAGCGAAGTCGGAGCCAAGCGATAAGGATTTAGAGAAAATTTATAGCGAAGTTATAAAGCGTGTGACAAAAGGTAAAGAAATAACCTTAGAAAAAGCGCGCGCGCTTGCGCAAAAGGTAAGAGAAAAGGCAGCGGAAATCGGTCTTAAAGCCGTAGTTGCAATAGCTAACGCACAAGGTAGACCAATCCTCGTCGAGGTTATGGACGACGCTTATCTGGTAAGCTTTGACGTGGCAATTAAAAAGGCGTACACCTCAGCGGCAGTCAAAATGAGTACGGCTAAGCTTTGTGACGAAATTAAGGTTGAAGGCTCGTTAAAGGGGCTTGAAACCGAAAAGTCACTCATCTTCTTAGGCGGTGGCGAGCCGTTAAAGGTAGGCTGGGAGGTCGTAGGCGCGATAGGTGTTAGTGGCGGTACGGCTGAGCAGGATGCAAAATTGGCATTATACGCGGCCAAGCAGTTTGAATACCTATAATTTAAAGGCGTATAAACTTCGTTATGCTTTGTTTCTACAAAGTGTTTGCGACTGGGATGACCAACAAGGTCTATCCCATCCCCAAACCCTTTGTGAGCCTCGCCTAACTCGTTTCTACACCTTTAAAATTCACTCATAAGGGCTTAAAAGGTTTGGATGCAACGTCACGTTGCTCTATCGTGTCTTGTATCACAAAGCGAGCCTTCTTTTGCTCGCATCTAAACCGTTAAAAATTTAAAGGCGTATAAACTTCGTTATGCTTTGTTTCTACAAAGTGTTTGCGACTGGGATGACCTCGTCGCAAATCGACCTTTTGTCAGCAAATTGTAAAAACCAATTTGCAAGACCTTTTAGTCGTTTGCTCCTCTTCCCAAAAATTCTTGCTATGCAATTATTTTCGGGAGCCCTAAATGTAATCGACCTTTTGTCAGCAAATTGTAAAAACCAATTTGCAAGGCCTTTTAGTCGTTTGCTCCTCTTCCCAAAAATTCTTGTGCGACAATTATTTTCGGTAGCCCTACTTGGATGCAACGTCACGTTGCCTCGCATCTAAACCTTTAAACCTCACTTTAAAAGTTGATTCTATCGTTTTCTAAGAAAACTCCAGAATGACAATAAAAGGGTGGAGCGTCACGTTGCCTCGCATCTAAACCTTTAAATACTTCTCTAAAAGAGCTGTTAAAAACTTTAAAAATAAGGCGATTGCAGAATTCCGCAATCGCCTTTTTGTTGTTCAATTTTATAAAATGTACCTCTATAAGTCGATTATTGGCAAATTTTACCAAATTTAGATGATTTTTGCGCTAATTTTTTCGTCGGTAGTTAAATCGCTGATAATACTGTCTATTTGGATTTTGTTTACGTTAAATTTCAGCTTGCCGCCTCGATTGGAGTAAAAGTCCGTCCATACGAATTCAGACGGTGCTTTACCGATTATTATAACCTTTGCAGCTACGTCGTAGGTGTCGTCGCCCTTGTCTAAAAAATAAAAACAAATACCCGAAACCTCTTCTCTTTTGAAAAATTTTATGCTGCGGTTACAAATTATCAAATAGCCCTTTTGCGAAATTCTTATTCCGTAATGGTACGAAAACCATACCCCCGTAAAGACAATGGCTATTATAGCGACGCCGCCTATTGCAAAGAGAGGCTCGCCCTCCTTTACCATCAGAAAAATCATTAGCCCCAACACGGCGAGAAGAATTATTCCGTATAGCCATATTAAGCTTTTAAACTTAAATTTCACCCATTTTTTCATTTTCAAGTCCCAATAAGCTACGAAAAATTGCCAACTGCATCGAGCAGTAGGCAATAATTTTATTTTACGGACGGAAGATTTTTATTCCACCCTCTACTACGCTTACGTCGAATTTCAATCCGTCGTATAATTCTCCGTCAATTTGAATGGTTACCGGCTTATCAAAGTCAATTTCAACTCTTTTTCTACGCTCGAACGAGGTAAAATCAAGCTCTAAAACCTTGCCCTTCATAAGCTTGATAAACGCGCCCGGTATCTTTCTCTTTTTGAGCTTGCCGGCAACGACGAAATCGAGCTCGCCGTCGTCGATAACCGCTTTAGGGCAAATTCTGATGCCGCCGCCAAACTGCGTGCCGTTTCCGACAGCTACTATAAGCCCTTCTTTTTCAAGCTTTTCCTCGTCTTTTTCGATAAAGAATTTATAAAATTTAAATTTTATAAGGCTTATTATAAGCGAGGCTATATACTGTAATTTTCCTCTTAAAATTTTAGATTTTCTACAGCGGTTTAAAATGTCAACGTCAATACCCGTGCCGATAACGTTTAAGCCCCTTACGCCGTCGCAAACCATAAAGTCGGTGGGCTTTGCCTCTCCGTTTAAAATAAGCTCTAACGCCTTTTCGGTGTCGGTGGGAATTTTAGCGCAGGAGATAAAGTCGTTGCCCGTACCGCTTGGAATAATACCAAACTTAACGTTTTCGGTGTTCAGGCCGTTCAAAACCTCGTTTACCGTGCCGTCGCCGCCAACGGCGACAACGGTGCTGTTTGGCTCTTTTGAAAACTCTCGCGCAAGCTCGGTTGCAACCCCTCTTGCCGTGGTATAGTGAATAGCGTATTCTACGTTTTTTTCATGTAAAAGCCGCTCTAAAAGAGTGACCCTTTTACTGATTTTGCCCCTGTTTGCCTTTGGGTTTACTATAAAGTGAATCATTTCCTCATCCTGTTTTACCTTTGTAAATCGTTTGCAGCAACCGTGCTACTCTTAGAGTATATCCCATTGAAACGGAAAAATCAAGCCGTTTGAAAAATAAAGTAAAACAGCCGAAAATTTTGAATTTAACACAAAAGTAAATTGAAAATAAATTAATTGAAAAATATTTGTATACTTTAGTGAAAATTTTAAAAAAAGTTAAAATATTAAATTGACAAAATTTATTATTATAAATATAATTAATACACGTTTGCGCACAACAAAGCGCGCAGGCGACCATCATAAGCAACAGGAGATGCATTATGGGCAAAATTTTTAAGAAGGTAGTATGCTTATTGCTTGGCGCGATACTCGGCGTATCGTCGATTTTAGCAACCGTAGTAACGGCAGGCTACTACATGTACAGCGAACTTCCTGTCGGCAATATCGTTGCTCCCGGAAAGGAAGAGAAACTTGGCGAAGTCGGGGACTTCTCCGTTGAAGACATTTTAGACCTTCTTCAGCAAGGCTCTGCCGCGCCGGAAAACTACACGATAGCCGACCTTAAGGAAAAGTACGGCTTAGACATTATCGGTCTTATCAACGGTCTTGGCGGCGAAACGCCTATTATCGACCCTAACGATAAGCAGTTTATAGCAGACCTTGAATCGGTATCTATATTTACCCTCTTCTCGGAAGAAGGTATGTCAAGATTCTTAGCCGACCTTCCTATGGGCGCAGTCCTCGGCTTTATATCGGAGGATTCCTTCCTTGCAAAGCCTGAAAGAGACAAGCTTCGCAGCTATAGCGTGGGTCAGCTTATGGCTAAAGACGAGGTTACGGGTAAGCTCGGTCTTATATCCGCTCTCGGCGAGATTAAGGTTGGCGGCGTGCTTCCATCCTTGTTCGATTACATAGGCGACGGCAAGTACGAGGCTAACGAGTCTGCCCCCGAATTCCTCAATTTAATAGCAAACGTCGAGTTTGGCGCGTTTATTAACGTTCTTCTCGGCGAAACCACCGTTGGCGACGAGTTCGTAGAGGGTGGCTTATCGTCTATCGGCGAAATGACCGTAGGCGACGTTTTGGGTGCTGTTTTGGGCGAGGATAACGAGCTTGCAACCAAGCTTGACAACCTCTTCAACAATATCCAATTCAAGGATTTGTTTGAAAAGGACTACGAAACGGGCTCTTACAAGTTCGTTATGGATAAGCTTTTAGACAATATCCAGCTCGGCGCAATTCTCGGCTACGAAAAGGACGAGAACGGCAATTGGCTCAAAAAGGATGAGGACGGAAACCTCGTTCCGGTAGGCGGTCTTATGGAGGAAATCGCTTCGTTAGACCTCACTACTCTTTATCACGTGCTTACGAGCGACGCTCCGGCATCCGAAAAAATACATAAGGCTCTCTTAGTTCTCGGCGACGTAACCGTTGGCGATATCTTTGAACTGCTCGGATATACGTGCGAGGACGGCGTATGGCTTAATAAGGACGGCGAGCCTGTATCTAAATTCTTAGAAAGTATCTTTAGCATCTCCATTGAAGATATAGTAGGAAAAGAAGACGAAGACCTTACACTCAAGAATATTCGCAAGAACATAACCTCTGTTTTAGTTGAGCATTGCGGCGACCTCACCGTAGGCGAAGGCCTTGGCGAATTGTTTGGCGTTAAGCTTGACGAGGAAACCGGCAAGTACGTATACGTTGACGGAGACAAAGAAGGACAAAACGTAAACAACTTCTTGCAAAATCTCCTCGACATAAAGATTGGTGACGTAGTAGACTGCTTCGGCGGCGAAGAGGTAGAAATTGAAAAGCTCGTTACCGTTTTAGAGGGCGCGCTCGCAGGGGCAACGGTCGGTGACCTTCTCGGCGCAGACAAGGAAAACGGCAAGTGGTATAAGGACGGCGAGGCTGTAGGCTCGTTGGCAAGCATCCTTTACGATATGAACTTTGCCGGAATATTTGCGGCGTTAAAGCAAATTGGCTCGGACAGCTTCTCGTACGCGGCGATAGTCGAGGGCTTCTTGCCTGACCTTACTATGGGTGACTTAGCTTCTTTCCTTATGAAGAATCTTACCGCTGAGGATAAGGGCGGCTACGTTCAGTACTCGCTTACCGGCGGACCCGTAGAAAACGGTCTTAACGAAATTTTAAATCTTAAGCTTTGGCAAATAGTTGCCGGCTTTGATGCAAATCACCCCTTTAACCTTAAAGAAAAGATAGAAAATATTCCTCTTGGCGAGGTAATCAACTTTGTAAGACAAGAGGACGGAAGCTGGAAGGTTACCGACGAAAGATACGCTTACGGCGGAATCGCTAAGATGTTCGATTTGACCTTAGGTCAGCTTTTATCGGACGAAGAGGGCACTGCAAAGGAAGAGATAAAGAGCATATTCAAGAGCGTAGCTATCGGCGACGTGTTATCTCTTGCGTTCGGATATGACAGAGAAAGCGGAAAGTTCCCGGGCACCGGCGATAAGGTGACCAACGCAGTCGGCGCGGCATTCTGCGAATGGGAATTCAGCATTGACGATATTTTAAGTATTGTAAACGGCGATAAAGACGTTAAGACCTTCTTACGTGAGGACCTCAACGCTCTTTTGGGCGAAATCGCGTTCGGCGAAACGTTCAGGGGAATGATTACCGATTTTAAGGACGGCTCAAGCAAGCTTACCTTTACGGCTCTCCCGATTTTAAGCGGACTTTTAGACCCTGTATTCAATGCTAAATACAGCCTTTACATAAACTTGATTTGTGATATTCTTGACGGCGAAAAGCTTGAGGTATTGCAAATTCTTAAGGATATTTACGGCGACTCTACTCTTGGCGACTTTATAGCTCCTTTAATCGGCGCTGAAAAGAAGGACGGCATCTATTTCGTAGACGAAACCTCACTCGGCAAGGGCGTAAGCGACTTGTTGGATACCGTAGTCGTTTCAGTTTTAGAAGAGCTTTTGGAGGGCGAGGGCTCGTTTACAGATAAGCTTACCCGCCTTCTCAACGATAAGGTAATTAATATCGACAACAGACTCGGAGATTATCTCACCGCTCTCGGTATCGAAGAAGCCGACGGCAAATTTATGGAATACGAGCCTTTGAACAAGCTCCTTTCCGTAAACTTACTCGAATTGCTTAACACCTTAGTTCTTGATAAGTCTAAGTCAAGCGAGGAAAAGAGAGATTACCTCATTGATATATTCGAGGGTGTTACCTTAGGCGACGTATTGCCTTTCCTTCCCGAGGATAAGCTTCTCTTACAGAAGATTGGCGACGTAAGAGTCGACCTTGTAGTACACGACGTATTCAACAAAGGCAAGAGCATATTAGATATCGTTGATACGCACGTTGGCTCTATAGCTTTGGGCGACCTTGCAAACCTCTTTATGGGCGTAACGCCAAACGGCAAAGTATGGGCTAACGGCGAAAAGAATCTTCCGATAATCGTAAGCAACGTATTCAATATAAGCGTATCGGATATTCTCGGATGGGTAGAAGCAGGCTTTGACAAGCAGACTATATCCGCGATAGTATTTGCAATCAACGGCAACTATTCGTTGCTTGACCACGTTTGCGATATAACCGGAAAGGACGGACTTGGAAACAACGGCTTAGACAAGCTTCTTGACCTCATTAAGCTTAACGAGCTTGCAGACGTAATGCTCGGTCTTAAGACGGACGTTACCAACGAAATGATGAAGGATAATCCTAAGATTGCATACGTTCTTAACATAACCGACCAGGTATTCTTCGGTGATTTCTTGGGCGCAACGAGCGAAGACAACAAGCAATGGTTCGTAAACGGAAGCGAAGTGACCGGTATAATGAATACCGTATACGGAATTCCATTGAGCTACGTACTGTACTTAGTCGCAGCTATAATGGACCC
>JAZNDO010000096.1:0-4653 GCA_045588105.1 Christensenellaceae bacterium
CAAGACACGATAGACCTCTTTGGTCATCGGGGGTTGGGTCACAAAGCAGTAACGAACTTTTGCGACACAGATAAGCCTTTAAAAAATGGGGGTGCGATTATCGCACCCCCAAAATCTTCCTTTTTAGGGGTAGTTTTACTATCCCTTATTATTTTTTCATTGCGTCAACTTGCGCTTGAATTTCTTCAGCGAAGTTTTCTTCCTTCTTTTGAAGACCCTCGCCCATCTCGAAACGAACAAATCTTCTAATAGAAATCTTTTCACCGATAGTAGCGGTAGCTTCAACAACTACTTGCTCAATAGTCTTATCGGGGTCTTTAACGAACTTCTGGCAAAGGAGACAGTTGTCCTCGTAGAAGGACTTGATTCTGCCTTCTACCATTTTGTCAACGATTTTCTCAGGCTTACCCTCTTCAAGAGCTTGAGCGCGGAGAATTGCCTTTTCCTTTTCGATAACGTCTGCAGGAACCTCTTCCTTAGTTACGTATAAAGGATTAGAAGCTGCAATGTGAAGAGCTATATCATGAACGATTGCCTTGAACATATCGCCCTTAGCAACGAAGTCAGTTTCACAGTTTACCTCTAAAAGCACGCCTACCTTACCACCCATGTGGATGTAGCTGTCAACGATACCCTCAGCTGCAATTCTACCAGCCTTCTTAGCTGCCTTTGCAATACCCTTTTCTCTGAGGTAATCTACTGCCTTTTCCATATCGCCGTCGCATTCAACGAGTGCGTTTTTGCAATCCATCATGCCTGCGCCGGTTCTTTCTCTTAAAACCTTAATATCTTGTGCGGTGAAATTCATAATTGTTTCTCCTTAATAGTTATTAATTTGAATTAATTAAGCCTCAACCGGAGCTTCTTCAGCTACGGGAGCCTCTTCAGCTACGTCTATAGGAGCGTCTTCAACGTTACGTCTTACAGCGTCTTCGCCTTGCTTAGCCTCGATTACGGCGTCTGCAATGATAGATGCGATAAGCTTAACGGCTCTGATAGCGTCGTCGTTACCGGAGATTACGTAGTCAACAAGGTCAGGGTCACAGTTAGTATCGGTAACAGCAACTACGGGGATACCGAGCTTTCTTGCTTCCTTAACTGCGTTTATTTCACAGTTAGGGTCAACTACGAACATAACGCCGGGGATACCCTTCATTTCTCTGATACCGCCGAGGTTGTATAAAAGCTTGTCTCTTTCAGCCTTAAGACCTAAAACCTCTTTCTTTGGAAGAAGGTCGAATTCACCGGTCTTTTCCATGTTGTCAAGCTTGTTAAGTCTGTCAATTCTCGTTCTGATAGTTTTGAAGTTGGTTAAAGTACCGCCAAGCCAACGGCTGTTAACGTAGTACATTCCGCATCTTTCAGCTTCTTGTTGGATAGCCTCTTGAGCTTGCTTTTTAGTACCTACGAATAAAACGGTCTTGTCAGCCTTAACTGCGTCTACCACAAACTTGTACGCCTCTTCAACAAGGTCAACAGTGATTGCAAGGTCGATAATGTGAATACCGTTTCTTTCGCCGTAGATGTACTTTTTCATCTTTGGGTTCCATCTTCTCGTTTGGTGACCGAAGTGCACGCCTGCTTCGAGAAGCTGCTTCATAGAAGTTACTGCCATAATTATTTCCTCCGTTATTCCTCCCCGAGCCCTTTTTTTCCGCGACCTGACCGTTCCGACTTAAGATTTTTTTTGAACGGCACGAAGAGCCGCAAAGCCCGAGTGTGAATTTTATAGCCTAAACATTTTATCATACTAAAAAGGTTTTGGCAATCGTTTTTATATATATAATTATAAATTTTCTTAAAAAAATAAAAATTTCTCACACTTTAAAAGCGCAAGAAATATATGATATTAAAATATTACGGTCGTAAGGTTTCGGCAAACCGCAAACGCCAGCACCGCCGCCAACGCGAGATAAAAGTAAATCCACCTGTATTTTAACGCCGATATTTTTTGCCCGCAAGCGTAATTTATCCCCATAGCCGTCATTATAAGCGTAAAGGGAATAAACCCTAAGGTAAAGAGCGCGTGATAGTAAAAGGCTTTTTTAAATTCGCCGTGGGCTATGAGATAAACCGCCCTCGTAAGCCCACACGTAGGACAGCAAATTCCCGAGTTGTCGTATATCCAACAGAATTTTCCGTCCGTAGAAAACGGTTTTACTATAAGCGCGTATAAAAATACCGCCAGCATCGCGCAGATGGGCGCAATGCAAGCGATAATTTTAAAATTGATTTTTATTTTATGGTCTTTCATCTTGCGGCAAAAGCTCTTACAGCGTCGTCTAAGCTTTCCATTATGCTTTCAAATTCGGTAAAATCAAACTCAGTGTTTCCACCAAAAAGAAGTATGAGCATCAAGCCGTTTAAAATCAAGCCGATTATACCGGTAACTAAGCCTGCAACCGAAAATCCGTTTGGACTTTGGGACATTCTGAGCGAGCTGAATACTACAGCCAAAACGGCAAGCACGATAGGCACGCCTGCAAGACAGCAGCAGGTAATGGAAATTATACCTAAAATCATCGACGCAATGCTAAACGCGTAGAATTTGCCCTTATCCGAGCCGCCTATCCCGTATAATTCGGGAAGAGGAGGATTGCCCTCGGGAAATGCGTGAGAGGATTCAAACGCTCCGCCGCCTTGCGCGTTTTCAAAATCTCCGTCAAAGCCTTGATTTTCTACCGCTTCATCGGGAATAATTTCTTGATTTTCTTCAAACTGATTAAATTCGTTATCCTTCATTTTCGTTTCTCCTTTTTTTAGAGGTCTTCGATATAAACGTGAGCAATGCGGCTGGAATAATTATTCCTACTGCAACCGCTACGGCAAGCACCGCTCCTATCTTTACGTTTTTTATTCCTTCTATCTTGTATTCTTCAACCTGAGAATACCTTCCGTCCTTTTCGTAAAATACGTAAACGTATTTTTCATACCCTTGGTATTTAGGTAAATCCGCCTTTAAAAAAACGGTATTTAAAGATATCATCTCGCCCTTTTTGCTCCTTAAAAGCTTTTCGGGCGTGGGTTTTTTGATTCTCTTATCGGCATAAAAAATTCTTGCCGCAGTGCCCTCGTCGACATCGTCGAAATAAACGGCGTACCTGTTGCGAGAGCTGTCGTATTTTAAGCCCTTCTTTTGGGTGGGGACGACGATTTCCTCTTCCGGAAGAGTTATGTCTACCTTGACTGAGCCGTCGGCGTTTTTGCCAAGATATTCAACCTCTATCCCACTGTTTTCTCCGTCCGAATAAAATAAAACGTTGGCTGAGCCGTCAGCATCGCCATAGGTCCTGTAGCCCTCTCTATCCGTAAGCGTAGGGCTGCTTCCGTACCACAAATCAAGCAGGTTTCTGAATACGACTGCTTCGTATTCGCCGTACGCGTTGCCCTGCCAAACAGCCGACTTTTCTCCGCTGCTCGATATATAGCCGTTTTCTTCCTTTACCCTATAGATTATAACTCCGTCGATTGAAGCAGAGCCCTGCGTAAAGGTTCTATATTCCAAATAAAAGGCTTCGCCTTTTTCGTAATAGCTTCCCGGCGTTATTTTGTACGCCTTTACCTCGTTTTGACTTTCGGCAGAAAAGAGGTCGTACCGTCCGCTTTTTGAAACGGGCAAGATATTCTCCCCTTCATTTAGCCATCCCATTTTGCAACGCACGTAGGAAAGGGACAGCGTCGGGCTTTGGGTCAGCTCTCCGCCCATTACGTCAAATTCTCCTACAGGCTTTACGGTTTTTTCGTAGGAATACATATCCGGCACGCCCAAAACGTGCATATATTCGTGACATACGGTGGTTGAGGTCACGCTTTTGCCGTCGCTTATATAAGCGTAAGGAACCAATATATAGCTCGTTACGTCTTTTTTACCCAATTTAAGCTCTCTGCTCTGTCTTTCCACTCCGTCGTTGTAATATTCGGTAGCTATCCGTGTCTGCGCTTTATCTCCGTTTGCCCGATGAGGATGAAAAATATCGTTTCTGTAAACGTCGCGGTTTAATTTGCTGAAAACGACTGTGACGTTTTCAGTCTCCGTCCTTTTATCCTTACCCTTCAACAAGTCCTTTGCGTGTTGAGTAACGAGATAAACCAATTCCTGTTCACGGTAAAACCTTTCTACCGACTGCTTTCCCTCCGCCGAAGGATTACCCTCTTCGTCAAAAAGGCGGTTGTCGTAGCCTTTTTCGTTTATCTCCTCGTAAGTCTGACTTTCGGCATTATAGGTATATTTCGGCATAAAACAGTCTATTTCCTTGTTTATGCGAACTACACCCAATATCCTGCTTTCTACCTCATGCTTTCCGTCAGAGTTTTTTTCTATGAATTTATCTAATCCGTTATCTCCGTTAAACGCTTCGCTCAAATTCTGGCTGTCCGCAGGCGTGAAAGGCTCTTGAGTGTCCGAAAACTCCACCTGTATTACAAAATTGACGTTTGCCTCGTCGTTATTTGCGCAGCCTATAGGAATCGGCAACAGCGCTGTGATAAAAATAATGGAAAGAGCACGTAAAAATTTTCTCTTCATACCAATAATTTTAGCACAAAAAAAGCTTAATAACAAGAAAATAAGGTAAAAGTTTTGTAAAAACTTGAAATTAATAAATTTTTCTTGTATAATACCCCTATCAACCCACGCGAGGTGCTTATGAACTT
>JAZNDO010000097.1:0-7817 GCA_045588105.1 Christensenellaceae bacterium
ACGCTATCGGGGATTTCTACGCTTGTTAAACTGTCGCAATTATAGAACGCAGAACCTCCAATACTCGTTACCGGCTTGCCTTGATAAGCAGTAGGTATTATAAGGTCAGTATCGTTGCACGAGCCAATGCCTACTACGGTATAACCCGTTTGGTCTGCATTGAGCTCGTATTCAAGACCTTGGCTTTCTTTTGCGCCACAAACGGTGCACTCGCCCTCTACCATATTATGTCTACCGTATGTGCCGTAGCCTGCACGACAGACGTCGCAAACAGCTAACTCCTCGCAGGTTGCCGTGCCACCTGCGTGTGCTTGCTCGGTTGAGCTGTCCTTTGCACCGCAAGTACACTCATACCAGTGATGAGTGGAATTGTATTTTGAAATGTTGAAATCACACTCGTGTGTAGATTCACTCTCCTGCTCGGACTCGCTCTCAAGGCTTTCTTTAACAGAAGCCGATACGCTTTGACTAAGGCTTTCGCTGCTCGATTCATTCTTTTCCTTTTTGCACGATACGATAAAGAGAGCAAAGGATATACAAAGAATTAAAACTAAAATTTTAATGATTTTTTCTTTCATAATTTCTCCTTTTGCACGATTATTTTCTTATATCGGGTGTGCCGTCGAATTTTTGTTGATTGCACCAGATTTTCATTACGAGCTTATGGGGCAAAAGCTTAACGAGCAACCTTTGCGCCTTGTTTAATTTTCCGTATACCGATACGTCTTTACCCTTATACGCGTCTTTAATTGCCTTTGCTACGACCTTTTTAGAATCGTAAATTACGGAATACTTAATAACGACGTCCTTTTTGTCGTGGTTGACTGCTCTTTCAAAAAATTCAGTCTTCGTCCAAAACGGACAAACTGCCGTTACCGAAATGCCCTTGTATTTAAGCTCAACGTTTAAAGCCCTTGAAAAGTGGAGCAAAAACGCCTTTGTCGATGCGTAGATATTTATATAAGGAATAGGCTGAAAAGCAGAGCAAGAAGCAATATTTATTATTTTAGCCCCCTTAGACATATACGGCAAGGTGTAATTCGTCATAGCGACTACTGCCTTACAGTTTAAATCAATCATATTAAGCTCGGTTTCTAAAGGGATATTCTCGTAATGCTCAAACTTGCCAAAGCCCGAGCAATTTGCAAGAAGCACAACGTTTGGGCACTCTTTTTCAAGCTTTTCGTTATAAGCCTTGATTTGCTCCATATCGGAAAGGTCTATAGCAATGGGAACGACCTTCGTTTGAACCTCTTTAGAAAGCTCTATAAGCCTATCCTCTCTTCTGGCTAAAACCCAAATTTCGTCAACCTTTTCCTTTTGCCCGATTTGTTTTACAAAATCTTTACCCATACCGCTTGACGCGCCTGTAACTACGATAATATTTTTCATAACTCTCCTAACGGCGAAGGATATCGCCTGCTTTAAGCCTTAAGTCGCTATAAATTCTGAGCGTTTGCTGAACGAGCTTTGCATCCTCTATGACGTTACCTTCTTCGTCGGTCACCTTACCGACGACAAATGTTTTATTGAAATTATCATTTGGCGAAAGCACCTCTAAGGTATCGCCGACTTTAAACCTGTTACGCATCTGAACGGTGAAATATTCGCCGTTTCCGTCGCCTGTAACGTTTGCTATAAACTGCCTGCTGCCCGACGACTGAGAATCCTCATAATTGACTGTCTTTTGATTATCGCCAAACATATAAGCAGTGGTAAACACGCGGTGATTAGTCTTTAAAAGCTCGTCGTAAAACATTGTGTTTTTGCTGTAATCATCACCGATTTTTAAAAATTCGTCAATCGCTCTTCTGTATGCGTTTATAACGGTTGCCAAATAATATTCGCTCTTCATCCTACCCTCAATTTTAAAGGACACGATACCTGCTTTTATCATCTCGCCGATATGCTCCATCATATTGAGGTCCTTGCTGTTTAAAATATACGTGCCGCGCTCATCCTCTTCAATAGGATAAAACTCGCCCTCTTTAGATTTTTCTCTTATTTCGTATTGCCAACGGCAGGCTTGTACGCACTCGCCGCGATTGCCGTCTCGGCCGTTAAAATAGTTAGAGAGCAAGCATCTTCCGCTATACGATATACACATTGCGCCGTGAATAAACGCCTCGATTTCAACCTCGGGACAAAATTCGTGTATTTCTTTGATTTCAGCAAGAGATAATTCCCTTGCAACTACAACCCTTTCAACGCCCAACTCGCCCCAAAACTTAACGGTATATTTATTTAAGGTATTTGCTTGGGTTGATAAATGTACAGTGAGATTTGGCGCAACCTCCTTGCAAAGACGGATAAGACCGGGGTCGGTTATAAGGACTGCGTCAACCCCTGCGCCTTGCAAAAATTTGAAGTATTCGCCTGCTTTTTCTAAATCGTAATTTTTTGCAAAAATATTGACGGTAACGTAGATTTTAACGTTTTTTGCGTGCGCGTATTCCACAGCCTTTAAAATTTCTTCATTGGTAAAATTGTCGGCTTGCGCGCGAAGCGAAAACGCCTTTCCGCCAAGGTAAACGGCGTCTGCCCCGTAATAAATCGCTGTCTTAAGTTTTTCAAAGTTGCCTGCAGGCGCAAGCAATTCAAGCTTTTTGTTTATCATACCGTTTTTCCTTAACGATTATTTCTTATAGGATATACTGATTCCGTCGCCAACGTCAAAAACCGTCGTAATAAAATCGGGGTCTTCAGAGATTAGCTTTAAAAACGCCCTCATATTATTTTTGATTGTGTTATGTCTGTGAGGGGCTTTTACCTCGCCCGTTACGTACCCCCTGAAGAGCACGTTGTCGGCAAAGAGTATTCCGCCTTTATTCAGCTTTGCCTTGATTTTAGGATATAAGTCCTTATACTTTGACTTGTTACAGTCTAAAAAAACGAAATCAAAGCTGTCGCCGACCTCGTCTACGACGTCGAGCGCGTCGCCCATAAATTGCTTTACCCTATCCGAAAGACCAAATTTTTGAAAATTTTCTTTAGCCTCGTAAAAGGACTTTTCATATCTTTCAATAGTATACAATACGGCGTTTTCGCTCGCCTTTAAAAGGGCTATGCCCGAGCATCCAACAGAAGTGCCGAATTCAAGTATTTTAAGCGGCTTTTTTAAGGTTGCCATCTGTATCAATACATTTAAGCTTTCGGTAAGCAGAGTCGGAACTCCCCTTTCACGGTAATCGTCCCTGAATTTCTTTAAATCTGGGTCGACGGTCGTCTCTGCGTTTTTTAATAATAAATCTGTTACGTAAGCGTTCATTTTATACTTCCGTTATGACGGGAATTATCATAGGACTCTTCTTCGTCTTTCTCAAAATGTAATTTCTAAGCTGTTTTCTTATGGCGTTTCGTATATCGCCAAGGTCGGAAGACTTAACGTCAAAGCCGCCGATTACCCTCGTAACGATATTTTTAACCTCTTGCACCTGCTCGTCGGTAAGAAGAGAGCCTCTGTTTATGATATCAGGCTCTTGTAAAATCTCGCCCGAATCCTCGCTGACGCAGCATACGGCAACAATTAAGCCGTCCTCCGCTAAGTGCTTTCTATCTCTTACAACGGATTCAGTATCGTCAATCGAAAGACCGTCGATATACCTCGTGCCTGCCTGGAACTGCAAGCCCCTCTTCATAGTCTTTTCGGTAAGCTCTACGGTATCGCCAATCTCGGCAATTATCATATTGCTATCCTTCATACCAAGCTCCTTTGCAAGCCTGCAATGCTTTTTGAGATGACGGTATTCGCCGTGCACGGGAATAAAGAACTTAGGCTTTAAAAGGGTATGCAAAATTTTAAGCTCCTCTTGGCAAGCGTGCCCCGAAACATGAATTTTGGTAATAGACTTATACACGACCTCAGCGCCCTTTCTGTACAGGTTGTTTATAACCTGATACACGCTCTTTTCGTTACCCGGAATTGGCGAAGCCGAAATGATAATCGTATCGTTACTGCCAACCTGCACTTGGTTATAATCGCCCGAAGCCATACGCGTAAGCGCGCTCATAGGCTCGCCTTGGCTACCCGTGGAGATTATAACGAGGTCTTTATCGGCTACGTTTTTAATTCTTTCAATATCAATTACAACGTTTTCGGGAATTGTAATTTCACCGACCTTGCTTGCAGCCTCAACCACGTTCAGCATGCTTCTGCCCGAAAAAGCAACCTTTCTCTTATGCTTTACGGCTAAATCTATAATCTGCTGAATTCTATGCACGTTAGTTGCAAAGGTAGCAATTATTATTCTGCGCTTAACGTGGTCGACAAATAGCCTGTCGAGAGTTTCGCCAACTACGTGCTCGCTCATGGTGTAGCCCTCTTGCTCAACGTTGGTAGACTCGCAAAGAAGAAGGTTTACACCCCTTTTGCCAATCTCGGAAAGCCTTGTCATATCTGTCATCTGACCGCTGATAGGCGTTAAATCGACCTTAAAGTCACCCGAGTGAACTACCATACCTACGGGTGTGGATATCGCCAAGGCGCAGCTGCCCGGGATTGAGTGGTTTACGTGTATAAACTCAACGCTGAACGCGCCGAGCTTGACTGTGCTCGACGGCTTTACACAATTTAAATTACAATCGTAGATTTTTTGTTCCTTGAGCTTATGCTCGCAAAGCATAAGCGTTAATTTCGTACCGTAAACGGGGGCTTTAAGCTCTTTTAATAAGTATGGAAGACCGCCTATATGGTCCTCGTGACCGTGCGTTAAGACGATGCCTCTTATTCTATCCTTATTTTGAACCAAATAGGAAACGTCAGGCGCGACTAAATCAATGCCCGGCATATCCGCCGTGGGAAAGGTTATACCCGCGTCTATTACGATTATATCCTTGCCGTATTCGAGGGCGGTCATATTTTTACCGATTTCGCCTACGCCACCCAAAAAACGGACCTTTAAATGATTTTTGTTTTTCAATTTTATTCTCCTGTCTGAATTTACTGTATTTTTTATCGTAAGTATAGTTTAGCAATTACAGTTTAAAAACGGGAAAAGGGGAGAAAAATTTTTCTCCCCGTCGTTTTAACCTTCAAATTCTTTTATGCTTGCCAAAATCTTATCTCTGATTTCGGTAAACTTTTGTACCTTTGCTCTTTCACCGTCAATTAACGCCTTTGGAGCCTTAGCAACGAAGCCTTGATTAGAAAGCTTGCCCTCTGCTCTCTTTATTTCGCTTTCAACCTTGTCAAGCTCACCCTTCAAGCGAGCAAGCTCCTTTTCGGTATCAACGAGAGCGCCGAGCGGCACGTAAATTTCTATGCCCTCTAAAATCTTAGAAACAACCTTCTCACCTATATTTTCTTTTGCGTCGACAAACTTAATCTCGCTTACGTTTACGAGCTTATTGAATATGGTCGCGCTGTCTGATATAAGCTTTTTGTTGGCGGTTACGAAGTAAACGTCTATCTTCGCAGAAGGCGCAGCGCCCGTCTCGAGCTTAATTGCTCTGAGCGACTTAATAACGTCCATAATCTTTTCGGTTGCAAGTCTTTCCTTTCTATAGGCAAATTTTGCGTTATATCTTGGGAAATCCGAAACCATTATACTGCCTTTCGTCTTAGGAATATGCGAATAAATTTCTTCGGTAACAAAGGGGATAAAGGGGTGAAGAAGCTTAAGCATATTAGTTAATACGTAGCAAAGAATACTTATTACGTCGTCCTTTTTAGCGTTATCCGAGCCGTATAAGGTAGGCTTGCAAAGCTCGATATACCAATCGCAGAAGTCAGACCAAACGAAATCCTGAAGCGAAGCACATGCAAGACCGATTTCGTATTTTTCCATATTTAAGGTTACTTCCTTAATTACGGTATTAAGCTTTGAAATTATCCACTTGTCGGGAGCGGTAAGCTTGCACTCCGAAATATCCGTTTTAATCTTTCTACCCTCGCAGTTCATCAAAACGAATCTCGAAGCGTTCCAAATCTTGTTGATAAAGTTTCTGCAGCCCTCAAGCTTTTCGGGCGAATATCTTATATCGCTGCCTGCCGAAATACCGTTGAGCAAGCAATAACGCAAGGTGTCTGCCCCAAACTCCTCGATAATTTCAATCGGGTCGATACCGTTACCCAATGATTTACTCATCTTTCTTCCTTGAGAATCTCTTACGATACCGTGAATCAAAACGTCCTTAAACGGAATTCTTTCCATATGCTCGATACCGCTGAAAATCATTCTTGCTACCCAAAAGAAAATTATATCGTATGCGGTTACCAAAACGTCGGTAGGATAGAAATATTTTAAATCCTTGGTCATATCGGGGAAGCCTAAGGTTGAGAAAGGCCAAAGCGCAGAGCTGAACCACGTATCCAAAACGTCCTCGTCCTGCTTAAACGAGGTACAGCCACACTTAGGACATACGGTTGGAGCTTCCTTTGCAACGATAGTTTCACCGCACTCGTCGCAGTAGTACGCAGGTATTCTGTGGCCCCACCAAAGCTGACGCGAAATACGCCGGTCCTTGATGTTTTCCATCCAGTTATTATAGATTTTTGTAAATCTTGTAGGAGTAAACTTAATGCTCTTTTTTCTAACGGCAGAAAGCGCAGGCTTTGCCAAGGTATCCATTTTAACGAACCATTGCTTAGAAATTATAGGCTCAACCGTGTCGTGACAACGGTAGCAATGACCTACGTTATGAGCGTGAGGCTCGATTTTTTCAAGATTGCCCGAAGCCTCAATGTCGGCAACGATTGCCTTTCTGCAATCGTAACGGCTCATGCCCTCGTACTTGCCTGCTAAGGAATTCATTATTCCGCCGTCGTCCATAACGCGAATAACCTCTAAGTTATGTCTTAAGCCAACCTCAAAGTCGTTGGGGTCGTGCGCAGGCGTAATCTTAACCGCGCCCGTACCGAATTCCATATCAACGTATTCGTCTGCAACTACTGGAATTTCTCTGCCGACGATAGGTAAAATAAGGGTTTTGCCGATAAGGTCCGTATATCTTTCGTCTTTAGGATTTACCGCAACCGCAGTATCACCCAAAAGGGTTTCGGGTCTGGTGGTTGCAATAACCAAATATCTGTCGCTGTCCTTTACGAAATATCTGAAATGCCAGAAGAAAGAATTTTCCTCTTCAAACTCAACCTCTGCGTCGGAAAGCGCAGTCTTACAGCAGGGGCACCAGTTGATAATTCTCTTGCCCTGATAAATAAGACCCTTGTTATAAAGGTTTACGAATACCTCTTTAACGGCTTTAGAGCATTTTTCGTCCATAGTAAAGGCAAGCCTCGACCAATCGCAGGACGAGCCCAACCTCTTTAATTGCTCGACGATTCTTCCGCCGTATTTTTCCTTCCATGCCCACGCTCTTTCCAAGAAGCCTTCTCTGCCGACCTCTTCCTTTGAAAGACCCTCTTCCTTCATTTGGTCAACTATTTTAACCTCGGTTGCAATTGAAGCGTGGTCAGTACCCGGAAGCCACAAAGCCTCGTAGCCCTGCATTCTCTTAAAACGGATGATGCTGTCTTGTATAGAGTTGTTAAGAGCGTGACCCATATGAAGCTGACCCGTAATATTTGGCGGGGGTATAACTATAGTGAAGGGAATCTTATCTTTATTGGGTTTTGCCTTAAAATACCCCTTTTGCTCCCATTTTTCATAAATTCGTTGCTCGAATTCTTTAGGACTGTAAGTCTTTGACATTTCCATAACAATTTTCTCCAACCTTTTGTAAAAGATTTGCTGTTTGTATATGAACCATTTTAAAAGCATGTGAATCGCTTACCAACAAAGCAATTTTTCCACCCGGCTTCAAAACCTTGAAACATTCCGACAAAGTATTATACATACCTCCAAAGTATTCCCATATTA
>JAZNDO010000098.1:0-5257 GCA_045588105.1 Christensenellaceae bacterium
ATCTGTAGGTCGATTATCGTTAGATTTATCTTTGAACTCTGCCGCTGCCGTCACCGCCTGCAAGCTTTTCAACCTCAGAGACGGAAACTCTGTTGTAGTCCCCCTCTACCGAGTGCTTTAATGCAGACGCCGCAACCGCAAATTCTATTGAGTCTTGCGTGTCCTTGCCGTTTAAAATGGCGTAGATAAGTCCGCCGCCAAAACTGTCGCCGCCGCCTACGCGGTCAACGATATGCAATCTGTAAGACTTTGAGAAGCAATAGCTTTCGCCGTCAAAGAGCATGCCTGCCCAGTCGTTATCGCTTGCGGAAATAGACGAGCGAAGCGTGATTGCAACCTTTTCAAATCCGAACTTGTCGGCAAGCTGCTTTGCAACCGATTTATATCCCTCGTGATTGAGCTTTCCGCCGTAGATATCCGTATTTTCAGCCTCTATGCCGAAAACGTCTTTGGCGTCCTCCTCGTTAGAGATACAAACGTCAACGTACTTACAAAGCTCGCTCATAACCTCGCGAGCCTTTTCTCTCGTCCAAAGCTTACCGCGATAGTTTAAGTCGCAAGAAACCTTTACGCCCATTGCTCTTGCCTGCTTGCAAGCCTCTAAGCAAATCGCAGGAAGATTTCCGCCCAATGCAGGAGTAATGCCTGTAAAATGGAACCAGTCTGCCCCCTCGAAGATTGACTTCCAGTCAAAGTCCTTCACGTCTGCCTCGGCAATCGCGGAGTGCGCTCTGTCGTAAATACAAACCGAGCCTCTTTGCGAAGCTCCCTTTTCAAGGTAGTAAATACCTACTCTGTCGCCACCTCTGACAACCTTAGAGGTATCTACGCCAAAATATCTCAAGCTGTTTACAGCGCTCTGGCCGATTGCGTGCTTGGGAAGCTTGGTAACGTAAACGCTGTCTAAGCCGTAATTTGCAAGCGATACGGCAACGTTTGCTTCTCCGCCGCCAAAGGTAGCCTGCATCTGGTCGTTTTGGAAAAATCTGTAATAACCGTTAGGGGCAAGCCTTAACATAAGCTCGCCAAATGTAACTACTCTCTTCATTTTATTTGCCCTCCTTCATTTTATCAAGAGCCTCTTTTACAAAGAAGCTGCCGCCGATTGCGACGATTTTGTCAAATGCCAAAAACTCGTCGATATTGCTCCTGTCAACACCGCCCGTAGGAATAAATCTTATCTGGGGGAAGGGTGCGGAAAGGGCCTTTAACGCCTTTAAGCCGCCGTAAACGTTAGCAGGGAAAAACTTAACGGTGGTAATGCCCAAATCCAAGGCCTGCATAATTTCGGTAGGAGTTACGCAGCCGGGATAATACGGCACTCCGCTTTCCTTACAAATTTTAGCAACCTCAACCGACAAGCCGGGGGAAACGATAAAGGACGCCCCTGCGCTTAAAGCCTGTCTGCACTGCTCGCCGTTTATAACCGTGCCTGCTCCGATTTGCATATCGGGATAATTTTTGCAAGCGTGCTCGATAGCCTCCCTCGCGCAAGCCGTGCGGAAGGTTATTTCAGCGCAATTTATTCCGCTATGCTTTAATGCGGTTAAAACCGTATCCGTTTCGGAAAGCTCTTTAATCACTACTACGGGAATATATTTTTCCATACCTTTGCCAACCTTTTAAGATTTTACAAAATCTTATTTTTATTTTGGTTATATAATATCACAACGAAATAAAACTTTCAACCTTTTTTTTATTTAAAACCGATTTTTATTTTGCCTTTTCTGTTGATAAGACGCAGTATAAACTGCTATAATTTAACAAAATAAGAAATCTACGGAGGATATTATGAAAAAGTTTTCGGAAATGCAATTCAAAAAGCCTAATCTTAAAAAAATCGAAAGTGATTTTAATAAAATGATTGAGGAATTAGAGGGCGCGACAACCTTTGAGGAGCAGGATAAAACGCTTAAAAAATTCTTTAAATACTCAGACCACTTAATGACCAATTTCAGTATTGCGTACGTTAAGTACACCTGCGACACTCAAGATGAAAAGAACGTTAAAAATCAAGAGCTTTTAGACGAAATCTCACCTTTGATTTCGGTATTTTTCGACAAGTTTAACCAAAGCCTCGTAAAGGCTAAATTCAGACCCGAGTTAGAGCAAAAATGGGGCAAGCATTTTTTCAATATGCTTCAAAACCAGCTCGACACCTTCGACGAGAAAATCGTGCCCGATATGCAGGAAATCAACAAGCTTACGAGCGAATACACCAAGCTCGTCGCATCCGCGCAGATTGAGTTCAGGGGCGAGGTTTACAACCTTTCTCAGCTCGGCAAATTTGCAGATTCGAGCGACAGGGCAACGAGAAGAGAGGCTTGTCTTAAGAGCGCCAAATTCTTTGAGGAAAACGAGGCGCGTCTCGGCGAAATTTACGACAAATTGGTTAAGACAAGACACCGGATGGCGTTAAAGCTCGGCTATAAAAACTATATCGAGCTTGGCTATAAATCTCTTGGCAGAACTGACTACACCGCAAAAGAGGTCGCAGGCTACAGAGAGCAAATTTATAACGATTTGGTTCCGCTTACCAAAAAGCTTTTCAAGGAGCAGGCAAAGCGCCTTGGCATAAAAAATCCGCAATATTACGACTATAATATAATGTTCTTAAGCGGAAACGCAAAGCCAAAGGGCGACAAGGACTATTTAGTTGAAAAGGCTACCGAAATGTACGGCGAGCTTTCTAAGGAAACGAGCGAATTTTTCGAGTTTATGAAGACCTACGAGCTGCTCGATTTAGAGGCAAGAAAGGGTAAAGCAGGCGGTGGCTATATGACCTATTTTGCAGATTATAAAGCACCGTTTATCTTCTCTAACTTTAACGGCACAAGTGGCGACGTAGACGTTTTAACGCATGAATTCGGTCATGCCTTCCAAGGCTATATGTCAAGAAATATCGCTTGCCCGGACTATCGCTCCCCAACCTTAGAGGCTTGCGAAATGCACTCTATGAGTATGGAATTTATAACCTATCCTTGGATGCACCTCTTCTTTGAGAACGAGGCTGAAAAGTATAAATATTCGCACGTCGTCGACGGCTTGACCTTTATCCCTTACGGCGTTACCGTTGACGAATTCCAGCACTTCGTTTACGAAAACCCGGAGGCTACGCACGACGAAAGATGCGCTAAGTGGAGAGAGATTGAAAAGAAATATCTTCCGCACAAAAAGTATAAGGAAGCGCCTATTTTGGAAAAGGGCGCGCTGTGGCTCAGACAGTCGCATATCTTCAGCTCGCCTTTCTATTATATAGATTACACCTTGGCGCAGGTCGTTGCTTTCCAATTCTTTAACGAGGCAAGAAAGAACCATCAAAGAACGTGGAATAAATACGTTAAGCTTTGCAAAATGGGCGGTAAATATCCGTTTACCGAGCTTTTGGAAAGGGCTCACCTTAACAATCCGTTTGTCGAGGGCACGGTTAAAAAGGTCGTTAAGCCCTTGAAAAAATATTTGTCAGAGTTTGACACCTCTAAGTTTTAATTTATGATTAGACGCGCTATAGAGGGGGATATCCCTCAAATTTGCGAGCTTTTAAGGCAGGTTAATCTCGTGCATTTTAAAGGTCGCCCCGATATTTTTAAGCAAGGCTTAAAGTATTCCGCTAGCGAGGTAAAGGAGCTTTTATCTAAAGAAGATACTGTAATACTCGTTTGGACGGACGATACTGATACGGTAAAGGGCTATTGCTTTTGTATAATACAGCAAGCTTTAAACAGTCAGCTTTTAACGGATATTAAAACGCTTTATATAGACGACCTTTGCGTAGACGAAAATAGTCGTGGAAAGCATATAGGAAAAGATTTATACCTCTATGCGGTTGACCTTGCAAAAAAACTAAACTGTTATAACTTAACCTTAAACGTATGGTCCTGCAACCCTACTGCAATTAAGTTTTACGAGGCTATGGGGCTCGCTCCGCAAAAAACGTATTTAGAAAAAATATTATAAGCAAAAGGGCTAATTTCAACCTGTAATTTTCTTAAAAACCGTTGAGAAAGGTAAAAAATAAAGGCACAAAATATAAAGCTTATAAATAAAATCTTTACTTTAATATAAAATCTATTGCAAAATCTTTACTTTTGGGGTATAATATACCTATAATAAGTAAAGATTTTTGTTTTGTCGGTGAAAAATGATAATAAGTCAAGCTAAACTGAAAGAGCTTTTAAAAAAGAAAGGAGTCACGAAGTCTGCCCTTTGTAATGAAATCGGCATTTCTTCAAGAACTGTTGCTAAAATAGGCAAGGGCGAGGATATTAACGATAAGGTTGTTCAAAGGATAGCAGAGTTTTTGGGCGTAGAAAAGACAGACCTGAAGGAAGACAACGTTATACTTAAGACCTTACAAACGGAAATGAGGTTAAGGGTTAGCGGTGGGCTTTATCACGAAACGCAAATTAAATTAACGTACAACTCTAACCATATAGAAGGCAGTAAGCTGACCGAAGAACAAACCCGTTATATTTTCGAAACAAAAACAGTTGGCGAATTGTCTTCTAACGTTCATATTGACGACGTTATCGAAACGAATAATCATTTTAGATGTATCGATTTCGTTATAGAAAACGCTATGGACGAGCTTTCCGAAGAGTTTATTTTAACCTTGCAGAAAATCTTAAAAGAAGGCACTGAACACGCAAAAGCTTACGGCGCGGGAAAATACAAGGCTTTACCCAATGCTGTAGGCGGAATTGAAACGGTAAAGCCCTATAACGTTGCTTCCGAGATGAAGAAGCTTATATCTTGGTATAATTCTATTAAAAAAGTTACTTTTGAAGATATAGTCGATTTTCATTACCGCTTTGAAGCAATTCACCCATTTCAAGACGGCAACGGTAGAATAGGTCGCCTTATTGCTTTTAAACAATGCTTGAAGAATAACCTCGTTCCGTTTTATATCGACGACGCAAATAAGTGGCTTTATTACCGCGGACTTCGCGAATGGAAGAGTGAAAAAAACTATTTAATTGAAACCTGCCGTTTCGGTCAAGACCAATACAAAATATTGTTAAAGTATTTTAATACAAAACGTTAAGTCTTGATTTTTGTACTCCTATATAATAGCTCAAGGGCTTTTATAAGAAATTTTACAAAAACCCTTCAAATAAGAAAGCCCCCGAAGCCGAGTCCCTGCAAGGGATTCGGCAACTAAATAAATCCGCGAGCAGATTTGTGATATTTGTCTAACGACAAGTTATATTGCTAACGCAGTGATATTCGCCTACGGCGAGTTAAGGATTTATTTAAT
>JAZNDO010000099.1:0-24274 GCA_045588105.1 Christensenellaceae bacterium
GTTAGTCCAAGCAAGCGTCCACCACTTGCTATTGGTGTTGCCCGTCATATAATAGTCAAACGTTACAATGGTATCTTGCGTAAGAGTGTAAGCCTGTTTCGTAATAAACGAAGGAGTTGATGCAGTCGTGCTTATTAAGTCAACCGTAATCTTTGCGCCGTAGCTATTGGGAGCAACGTAGCCCTCGCCAACCTCACTGTCTGCAACCGTACCGTTAACAAGAACCTTAAAAATAGAATTTGCAACGCCGTAGTTAAAGGTTTCAGTTTCGCCGTTTATAGTAAAATCATCAATAAGCACATATGAGTTTTCTCCATTTAACTTCCAATTTGAGTTGCTAACCTCACTACCAAAGTAGAGATAGTAAGGTCCGCCTGACGGAAGAGTAAACGAAACGCTCGTCCATGCACCTGTAGTCGTATTTTTTCCCTCAATAACGTGAGCCTTAGAACCGTCTGCCGCGTCGTAAATACTTACCTCAGTATTAGAGGTGTTGTATGCTACTCCCCACCAAGAGGTAGGAGTGCCTGATGGAATATAATACTTGAACGATACCTTGCTACCGCCTGCGTAGGCTTCTTTAGTTACTTGAGAAACAGTTTCGCCACTTGCGTTGAAGACGTACTTCATTGCAACCTCGCCGATTTCTTCAAGTTCTTTTTCTACGTAGCCCTCGCCGTATGAAACGTAGCTTGGATTGCCGATATCGAACATCCATTCCTCGGGCTCACCGTTGAAGTCTTCCTCTGCAACTACTTCACCGTTTCTAATTACTACTACGTCGTCGATATAAACCGGACCGCTCCAGTTTTCGTAACCGCAAACGTATAAGTAATAGGTGTATCCTTCGCTGTCGGTAGGAATATCAATAGTAGCAGTTACCCATTGACCCTTAGTAGTGCCCAAGCCTAAGCCTCCGTTTACAGTTTTAATTTGGTTTGGCACCCAGAAGCTTGCTCCGTCTTTAGTTGTTGACCAACCAAGGAACCACCAAGCACCTACGGTTGATTCTTCAGGAATATAGTATTTAAGAGTTACGGTATCGCCACCCTTTGCAACTGCTTCTTTGGTCATAAAGGTCGTTGAAACGCAATCAAAGCTCGTTGAGAAATCAAACTTTGCAGCATTTTCGCCCGTCACTAACTGTTTACCGTCAACTAAAGTAATAGCATCCGGTTTAGAGCTGCGGTTATCAACGAAAATACCGTAATCAGTTTCATCGTTAGCATTGCCTGTGCTGTTAAAGGTTTCAGTTACGATATCGCCAATTTTAAAGTTATCGATGGTAACAGAGCCGCCACTCCATTCGCCAACCGCGCCTGCAAAATAGAAGTACCAGGTACCTGCAGGAACTGTTACGCTTGCAGTTGCCCATGAATCTTGTACGTTTGTAGGAAGGTCTCTTGCATCGTTATTCGCTTTATTGTTTTCAACGTGACAGTAAATACTTGCTACTGTATTATTGTTAGTCCAAGCAAGCGTCCACCACTTGCTATTGGTGTTGCCCGTCATATAATAGTCAAGCGTAACGACTGTATCTTGCGTAAGCGTGTAAGCCTGTTTCGTAATAAACGAAGGAGTTGATGCAGTCGTGCTTATTAAGTCAACCGTAATCTTTGCTCCAAGCTGTTGTTCTATACCAACGTTTTCGAATACGTGCGTTGTATCCGTAAGCTTTTCGGCTACAACAGCAACACTATCAATTACGTTGAAAATAGAACCTGCTAAATTGCTTGTAAACGTTTCGGTCGTTGAGCCAACGGTAAAATCATCTATCAATACGTATGCGTCAGAACCGTCATCAAACTTCCAGTGACCTACCTCGCTGCCAAAGTAGAGGTAGTATGGTCCGCCTGAAGGAAGAGTAAACGAAACGTCTGTCCATGCTCCTAAATTTTTAGAAAGTGGGTAAGCAGAGGTATTGGCTGCCGCAGCATAGATGTCAAGACCTGTATTAGTCGTTGACCAAGCTAAACCCCACCATTGAGCAGAAGCACCTTCCGGGATATAGTACTTGAAGCTTACGGTTGAACCGCCTGCGTAAGCGTTTTTGGTTACTTGAGAAACTTCTTCGCCACTTACGTTGAAGATATACTTCATTGCATAGTCGGCAGGAATAACCGTTCCGCTGTTTGTCAAGTTATTATCGTTTAAAAGGCTGTCAGACTCAAAAATATAGTTGCCGTTTGCAAATTCTTTTAATGCCGCTATTTTTTCATCATCTAAGTCTGCTTCGTTTTTAAGCGCAACCTGAGCAACGTAAGCTATACTTCTTGCATTGTCAACCATATTGACGTCTGCATAAATATAAGCTCCGTTTTTCTCTGCGTAAGCAACGCCTACAAAGCCCATAGCGTAATCGCGAATATGGGTTAAGGCAAGAGATATTCTTGGATTAGAGCCGTCGTTTGCCTTTTGGTTGTATACACCGCATTTTTGGTCAGCGTAATTGGTAATGCCATTTTCATTAAAATAAGCGTGATACCTACCAATAAAGTTTTCGCCCGCTAAGGTTGTAAACGCCTTTTCGGGAAGAATAAGCATACCGTATGTATAGCTCGAATCGTAATTCTCGATCTCTGCGGTAAACTTAATACCGGGGTCGTTTACGCTGTACCTCGCCTGAGCGCCGTTAACCATCTTAACGACCGGAGCATTGCCGGCTGCCGACGCTACAATCGGATTGTTGCCCAATGCGGTAAAGCCTAAGACCATTGCGATTGCCATTATAAAACCAATTATAGCTATCGCAAAATTTCTTTGTTTAGTTCTCATTTTTGCACCCTCTGAATTTATTTCCACGGCTTTTTAGCCGATAGATTGCAAAATTAATCTTACACGTGGTAAGAAAATCGTTTTTCGCACTGCTTGCGAATTTGCCCGTTAAAAATAAGCCAATAAATTGTTTTTTGCTACCAATTGTAGCAATCTTTTAAAGTTGTTTAAAGGTTTAAAAGCTTTCTTTTGTCATTCTGGAGAAACGCTATTTTCGATAGAATCTACTTATAATTTTGAGACTCTATCTCTTCGCTTCGCTCGTTCCAGAGTGACAGTAAATTAGTTTAACGTTTGCCAAAAATGACAGTACTGTAAAGTATCTAAACTTTTTTATAAAAAGTTTGAAATAAAGCTAAGCTCTAACCCCTTGCTAGCAAGCCTCCAACCTTTTGTATTATAAACCTTCAACCGATGCGCTTTCGCGCATCGGCATAAGGTTTTAGTTTGTTTTTTACGTAGCGTTTCTACGTAACGTTAAGTTTAAAGCGTTATAGCGCCACTTTTAGCACTATCTTCGCTATATTCATCTGCTACTAACTCTAAATCGAAAGTTAGTTGTTAAGCTACTTAAGCTTCGTAAACTACAGTAACTGCAGAAGAATAATCAAAGAGCGTTGATTCGCCATTACTGAAAGTATCTTCGTAGGTTACGCCGTCAGCAACTATTCTAACGTTATCAATCCACATACCCCATTCGTAAGAGCGGCCTGGGTTTGCAGAAAGGATAATATAAGATGCTCCGTCTGACACGTAATCTGCTCCGCTAAAGTCAGCTCTCCAATGGTCTTTATGCTTTTCAGTACCATCAGATCTAATAAGGTAAGCGTTCCATACACCATCTTCTACAATATATTTAACAGTTACCCATTCGCCATACCAGCCGTAATAACCCATGCTAGTTTTTAAGCCAATATCACTAGTGCATGCAGCAAAGTATGCGTCTTTACCACTAACTGCTGATGCAGGAGTAAATCCATACCAATCAAACGCTTCTGCTGATGGAACGTATATATCTACGTAGAATTCGGTAATATTTGTATAAGCCTGTTTAGTGTGAAGGTTTATTCTTCCCTCTTCAAAAGCCTTAAAGTCAACTACTAAATAACCTTCACCCTCTGGCAATTCAGGGTCTGGAGTTGATTCTTCTACTGCCGGCTTACCTTCCACTAAGGTAATAGCGTTAGGCTTAGAAGAACGGTTGTCAACGAAGATACCAAAGTCGCTTTCATCGTTTAAGTTGTTGGTATTGTCAAAGGTCTCTGTTACGAGATTGCCAATCTTAAAATTGTCGATAATTACGTAGCCACGGCCTTCTTCACCGTCTTGTCTACCCCATTCGCCAACTGCGCCGCCGATATAGAAATACCACTCGCCTGCAGGGATAGTAACGCTTGCAGTTGCCCACGCGTCTTGTGTTCCAACAGGAAGGTCTATACCACTGTTGTTTTCTTTATTGTTTTCAACGTGCGCGTAAATGCTTGCTACGGTATTATCGTTAGTCCAGAAGAAAGCCCACCATTTATTGATTGTGTTACCGGACATATAATAATCGAAGGTAACAACTAAGGAACCGTCACTTACGTATTTTCCCTTAGTGATAAATGAAGGAGTTGATGTAGTACCACTAATTAAGTCTACGGTAATCTTTGCCGCGCCGTTTTCCGGAAGTGTTGGAAGCTCAGGAGCAACGTATCCGTCGCCAAGCTCTGCACCCTCAGTTCTTAATTCAAAGGAAACGAATCCGTTGTTAAAGTCTTCTACAACCTCACCGTTTACGGTTACGTTATCAATTAAGATATAAGCAACCTCGTCGTTCGGGCCCTTCCAGCTACCCTCTTCGGTAACGAAGAAGATATAGTAGCTTTCAGCGTCGGTAGGTAAAACCGCCGTGAACTTAGTCCACGCGCCAACTACTTCTGTTACGGTAAAGTGAGCAGCTTCATAATAATCGGTATACGCTGCAGTATTTGGAACGCTTGCAGTATAAGAAAGTCTCCACCATTTAGTAGTAGTTCCTTCAGGAATATAGTACATAAAGGAAACTTCGCTGCCGCCTGCGAACGCTACGTTAGAGGCTGCAGGAATAATACCTGTATGGTCTATCGCAAACAACTTCATTGCGTATTCACCCGGCTCAAATACAGGAGGCTCGGGAATTACAGGCTCGTCTCCGCCAATCTTACCCTCTACCAATTCGATAGCGTTTGAATGCTTTGCGTTACGGTTATCAAGGAAGATACCGAAATCGCTTGGGTCGTTAGCGTTATTCGTGTTTTCAAAGGTTTCGGTTACGATATCGCCGATTCTAAAGTTGTCAATAACAACGTAGCCACGGCCTTGCTCTCCGTCTTGGTTACCCCATTGACCAACTTCCAATGCGATATAGAGATACCACTCACCTGCAGGAATAGTAACGGTTGCTGTTTGCCATCCGTCAGTGTTTTCCTTTGGAAGGTCGATACCGCCTGCGTAATCGTTGCCCTCTACGTGCGCGTAAAGGCTTGCCTTGGTGTTGTCGTTAGTCCAAGCAAGAATCCACCAAGCCGGCTTATCGTTACCAACTACCATATAATCGAAGGTAACAACTAAGCTACCGTCACTTACGTATCTTTCCTTAGTTATAAACGAAGGAGTAGATGCAGTTGTAGAAATTAAGTCGCCGACAATCTTTGCGCCGTAGCTATCGGGAGCTTCGGGAGCTATATATCCGTCGCCGTACGATACGTAGTCTACGTTGCCGATATTAAACATCCAGTCTGCAGGATTCTCGTTAAAGCTTTCCTCGGCAACTGTTTCACCGTTTCTTGATACTACTACGTCGTCGATATAAACCGGACCGCTCCAGTTTTCGTAACCGCAAACGTATAAGTAATAGGTGTATCCTTCCTCGTCGGTAGGAATATCAATAGTAGCAGTTACCCATTGACCCTTAGTAGTGCCTAAACCTAAACCACCGTTTACAGGTTTAACTTGGTTTGGTACCCAGAAATCTGCGCCGTCTTTAGTCGTAGACCAACCAATGAACCACCATGTGCCCACGGTTGATTCCTCGGGGATATAGAATTTAAGAATTACTCTGTCGCCACCCTTTGCAACTGCTTCTTTGGTCATAAAGGTCTTTGTGTCATAGCCAAAGCTCGATGAGAAATCAAGCTTAGCTGCGTGCTCGCCCGGCTCAAATACAGGAGGCGTGGGAATTTCAGGCTCGCCGTAGCCGTCGCCGTAAGATACGCTTACTTCGTTCATAACGCTGAACGCGCAATTTTCTATTCCGTTGTTGAAATCTTCATAAAGCTCGCCGTTTACAACGAAGTTATCGAATAATACGTGAGCAGTTTGTTCGCCTGTAGCGTTCCAACCGCCAACCGAGCTTGCAAAGTAAATGTAGTAAGGACCGCCGGTTTCGGGAAGCGTTACGCTTGCCTTATTCCATTGTCCTACCGTTGTAGGAATGTCTGCGCCTATTCTTGGGTCTTTGGTTTGAGCGTAATATGGAGTGTAGTCTAAGCTATCGGTCCAAGCCCAAATTAACCAACCGTTAGTCTTTTCAGGAGCGTCGATATAATATCTGAATTCTACCGTACTACCTGCTTCAAAAGCTTGTTTAGAAATGAACGGAACGTTTTCGTCCATACCTACGTCAAAGGTAACCTTTATAGCGTATTCACCGGGCTCGATTACAGGAGGCTCGGAAGCAACGTAGCCGTCGCCAAGAGTTGCGCCGGTAGTTCTTGCTTCAAAGATACCAAGACCGTTGTTAAAGTCTTCTACAACCTCGCCGTCAATAGCAAAGTCGTCGATTAAAACGTATGGCTCGCCGTAGGTTGCAGACCAACCGCCGTCTTCAAATACGAAGAAGATATAGTAGCTTTCAGCGTCGGTAGGTAAGGTTACGGTCTGAGTAGACCAAACGCCTACGGTCTTATCGTTGTATACGTAAGGAGCGTCGTAATAGTCTTTGTTTGGCTCACGGTCAGGCTCTGTTGACTTATAGCCCGTTCTCCACCACTGAGTAGTAGTTCCTTCAGGAATATAATACTTGAAGGTTACGGTACTACCTGCAGGGAAAGTCTGAGTAGTAGCAGTTTGGATATAACCGCTTTGAGTTGCAGCAGAAAGCTTCATTGCGTATTCGCCGTATTCCGGACCTGCCGGAGCAACGTATCCGTCGCCGGTATCAACGCAAATAGCGTTTTTAACCATAAAGTTAGAAGCGTTTATTCCCTTGTTGAAATCTTCGTAAAGCTCGCCGTTTACAACGAAGTTATCAAATAATACGTGAGCAGTCTGTTCGCCGTCAGCGTTCCAGCCGCCAACCGAGCTTGCAAAGTAAATGTAGTAAGGACCGCCGGTTTCGGGAAGCTTAACGCTTGCCTTATTCCATTTACCTACGATTACAGGGAGGTCTGCGCCAGAGCCCTTTGTTTGAGCGTAATAAGGAAGATTTTCTAATCTATCCGTCCAAGCCCAAATTAACCAACCGTTAGAATATGCCGGAGCGTCGATATAGTACATAAACTCTACCGTGCTACCTGCCTCGAACGCGTCTTTAGAAACGAACGGAATAACCTCGTCCTTACCTACGTCGAAGATATTCTTGATAGCGCATTCGCCTTCTACTACGGCTTCGCCCTCTATGCAAGGAACGTTAACGAGCTCAACAATGTCGCTTACGTCAACCGGAGCAGACACGCCGTCAGCTTCAGCGTTAGGATTGCCGTGGAATTCAACGTATTCCAAATCACCCTCGAAATCCTCAAGATATTCAATGCCGTCCTCGGTAACCTTGAAGTTATCGATAAGCATAGTATTGCCGCCCCACTCGCTCTTTGCAGAGGAAACGTATACGTATACGTTGCTTTCACCTGGGATAACTACGCTTACGTGCGACCACTTACCCGGAATAATTTGCGAGTTTACGTTAACGCCTAAAGCAGGGTCTACGTGAGCGTACATATCGGTTTCCGAGCGGTCGGTAGTCCAGCAAACTGAAATCCAACAGTTTCTGAAGCTTCTACCCTGAGCCTCAAAGTGGTCTGCCAAAGCAGTAGGAACGAAAATATCAAACTCTACGGTTGAACCGCCACAGAAATACGTGCTTGTGATAAACGAAACGATTTCCGCTCCGTTGTCGCCCGGAACGTTCATCTTGTCTACGTTGATAGAAGCAACGGTATTGTTTGCTTTGTATTCGCCGCCGTCAAACATTTCCGTCCAGCTCTTTAAGGTTGCCTCGTCTATTGCAGAGAGGGATTCTGTTTCAAGAGCTTTTTCAGCAACGTATTTTACGCTACGAACGTTATTTTCTGTTAATTCGGTATAGGTGTAAACGCCTGCGTAATCTACGAAAGCAATACCTGCGTAATCTACGTCAAAGCTTTCGGGCTCAACAGAGAAATACGCTTTAATTCTGTGCGCCTCATCCTTTACGAATGGCTTGCACTCGATTTTTTCATAAGCTAAGCCAAGCTCGTCGAGCTTAGCAATGTAATCCTCGGTAATTGCGTTGCCCTCTAAAAGAGCATTTTCAACTACCAATACGCCGTAAGTCGCATCTGCATCGTAATCTTGTACGTCTGCCGTAAAGATGAGAGATGGGTCTTTAGCGTCGATTTTAAGACTTGCGCCGTCTAATAACGAAACCGTCGTAGGGGTATCGTCGTTCGCCTTTACGTTGAGAGTCGTGATACCGAACACAAGCGCAACCGTCATTAATATACTGCAAAGCACCATTGCAATATTCTTTACACTTTTTCTCATTTTGCTCTCCTTATTTATTTTTTTGTGGAATACTCCACTTTAGTTTTTGTTTTATCTTGCCTTTGTAAGCAAAATCCCTTCGTGGAAATATTCCACCTTATCATTTTTCAAGTTAAACGACAATATTAACCTTGATTTATTCTTGCAACTGCGTAGTTGTAATCCCTTTGAATCATAGCGTCGATTCCGTATTCAGCAGGACTCATAAGATGAAGCTTACACCAATAACCAACGCTTGGATATAATTTCATGGCGCCGGTTAACGCAAGCGCGCTGTTTTCAATAGGAGTATAAAGATAACAGCTATGAGCGATATCTATAATCGTTCTACCGTACATCTTCATATCTTTATAATCGTCGGTAGAAGAGTCAAGGTTATAATTTAAAGGACGAACGGCGTTAGAATACTTAGTATAAATAACGCTGCCCTCGTCGGAGTTGATAAACTTAAGGAAATCAATCGCGCCCTCTACGTTATCACTTTCAGTAGGAACGAAATAATATGCGCCGTAGGATGCATCCAATACTCTCTTTCCTTCAACGGTGGTGTAGCTTGGAGCGTGGACGACCTCGCCGTTTTCGTCAACCAATTCGGGAACTGGGAACATACCGAGCTCAACCTCGGGATAGTCCAATAACATATCGGACATTTCGGTTTCTACCCAAGTACCGTTTACCATCATCGCAACGTCACCCGTCACGAGAGATTCCTGGACGGATATATGATCGAGAGACATACTTCCGTTTTTAGCGTAACCGCCTTCGTCAAGGTCTATATAAAACTCATCAAGAGCTTCGTGCGCAAGCTTTTTACCAACGCTTACCTCACTGTTCGGATGGAAAAGCTCTGCGTTATCGTATTTATGAATAGCGTCGAGATTTTCAATACCTGCGTACTGATAAAGCCAGTTGTCGATTGCAAAATAAAGATAGCCGTCTGCAGCCCCACCGCAATAGCCGATAGGAGAAACTTCGCCGTCGGTATCCTCTAAGATTTTGTCGCAAAGCTCTTTAAACTCTTTGTTGTTGGTAGGAATAGTCCATCCGTATTCTTCAAAGAGGGTTGCGTTGTAAACGAAGCCCGTAATTGAGGTATACTCCGGAATAGCGTAGCAGGCTCCGTCAAGCGAGCAAGCCTCGATTGCACGCTCGTCGATATTGGTTTTAACCGGCTTATCAGCCTCGGCATAGCCCGCGCCGAAGGTAGAGTCAAGCATAGAATTAAGGTTTACGACCTTACCCTGAAGAGCGTAGTTAAAGATTTGAATGGTTTCTCTAATACAGTAAACGTCAGCAAGTTTAGTTCCGTTAATAATCTCGTGCTCCACGTTCGTATTGATTTGGTGGTCAAAACGAAGCTTAACCAAAACTCCGGGATTTTTAGCCATATAAGCTTCTGCAAGCTTGGTATAAGGAACTCTTCCGTAACCTGCCTCCAATACTGCAAGCTCTACTACACTGTCGTAATTTTTCTCTTCCTCGCTCGTTCCTCCGTTGCTCGTGCCCGAGGGAGTAGTACAAGCAGTTGCCGAAAATGCAAGTAAGCCTGCAAGGCCGGCACCTAAAAACTTTTTAAACTTTTTCATTACTTATCTTTCCTTTTTGTTTGAATTTTATTTTTAGATTAGTGTAAGTCGGTTTCGTTATAGAATACCGCAACTAAGGTTACGTCCGAATCTAACATAGAAACGTCGAAAACGGTATTGGTTCCCTTGATAACCCAGTGCTTGAGCTGATATTCACCCTCTACGGTAGGAAGAGTAAACGCTTCGCCCTCTTCAACCACCATTGGGTCGGGAGCAGGAGCACCTTCAACCTCGAAGGTTATAGTAAACGTTTTAGCGACAGATTCGCTTGCAGACTCGCTTGCCGGCTCGCTTACCGATTCGCTTTCATGTTCACTTGCAGGCTCGCTTACCGATTCACTTTCAAGTTCGCTTGCAGGTTCACTTGCGGAAACGCTATCCTTGATTGATTGGCTTATTGACACCGACTCTTTCTTGGATTGGTTTTCCTTCTTGCTCTCGCTGGTTGAATCATCACCACCCATACAGGCAACGAGTGAAATCGTGCAAATAAGCGTAAGCATTAAAAGCAAAAACTTTTTCATCATAATTCTCCTTTTTTTATTTATTTCTCGCGACGCGCGACGATTAAAGCGCGCGTCGCTTTATTATATAATGTTGTTATCCAAGATTAAGCTTTACTTAAGTGGGATAATGAATCTTCCTTCACCCGGATAAAGCTTAAACGTATAGCTTCCGTCAGCATTTAAAGGTACGATTACCTTTTGACCCATTCTGTACATCAAAAGCGCCTTTGCGTCGTTAAACTGCAACGTAACCTCGTTGTCAAGATGGAAATACGGGTCGGTAAAGTTTAAAAGCATAAATCCGTCGTTGCCGTCCTTGTCCTTCATATAGGTTAAGAAGGCGTCTTCGGTAGAACGGAACTTGGCAATTCTCGGATGAGAGGTTGCAGGATTTGTCAAATAATCGAAGTTAATATTTGGAAACATCTCGTTGGCGGTATTATACATAACACCCTCCCACTCGAAGTTGAGAAGCACCTCTTCCATAGCGTGAACCTCGTTGTTTACAGTCTTTGCCGCGTCGTAAAGCCAGGTGTACTCGCCCGTCATATAGCTTAAAAGCGCCCAATCGGCATCGTTGCCCGATTCCAATTCGTCAATATACTTATAGTATTTGATTTCTCTTGAGCCAAAGGCAAGCGCGCTGTAAATCTGGAATCTTAAGTCGCCTATATTATCCATACTTCTAAGACCCGTAAAATCGCCTACCGTTTGTATAAACGTTCTGAGCTCAATCGGATTTCCCGCCTCTCTGGATTCCTTACACTTGGTAGCCATAAGCTCAAGGTTATATAAATACTGAGTCTTCATCGCGCTGCCCGTGTATTGGTTACCCATAAACGGATAGAAGTCGTAAGAAACGTAGCCGACTTGTGGAGCTATGATTCTGAAATATTCGTCAACGTAATCTCTATAGGTATAGTATTTATCCGCGCCCTGCGATAACCCTGCGCCCGATACGTGCGAAGGATAAAGGTTTACCATAGTCTCGCCGGTCGCGCCCGCTGCCTCTAACGCCTTGTTATAAAACTCAACCTGCCAGGAAATCTTTTCAAGCTCTGCGTAAGTTGGCTCGTCGTAGGTGAAGTTTCCGCCGTAGGAATCGTAATATATATACGGATTCTCGGTTGAGAACATCGTATTGATTACGGTTTCCATATTTTCACGGGTTGCTTCTATGCCAAGGTTTTGCATTTCTCTGTCCAAGCCGTAGAAGGTCCAGTCTCTTACGAAATATTTAAGCCTGTGCTTGTCGCCGTTTTCAGCCTTTCTTGCGTTGATATTGTCGCAAAACTCCAAAGCGGTAATCGCTGTTTTTTCAGCCGCTTTGCTTCTGTTGACTATTTTTTGATACGGAGTGCCGTTTCCTGGAAGTCCGTTACCCTCGTAGAGAGCAAGTATTTTGGTAAAGCCTGCCTCGTCTACCTTATCAAAGTGATACTGAGTGAAGGTATTTACAGCGCCTCCTTTAGGCGGAGTACAAGGTCCTGCATAAGCAGTTATATCAATCCAATCGTTTGAAGTATATTCAGGGATTGTAATATTGCTTAAGTCAACCGTCCCCCCGTTGTTCTTCGTACAGGAGGTGCCCACCGCAAGGGTAAGACATCCTGCAAGAGCAAGAGATATTATTTTCTTCATAATCTTCTCCTTTTTAGCGGTTTTTTCTTCTGATAAACCATGCGCCAATCAATGCGAGGGGAAGAGCGCAAAGGCTACCTGCAACAGAGCCTTTACAGCCTGAAGACGAGCCTTCGCCGTTGCCGACGTTTGCGCTACCGAGTAAGTTCACCTCTTCCTCCCAATTTACGTCGACGTTGTTCTTGTTGAATACTTCCTTAATAATTGGGTCTGCGTAGATTGTTTCAGGAGCCTCGTTGGTAACTATTTCATAGATAGGCGAAGTGTTGGACATTGAGAAATTATCAATCTTTAAGCTGGTCCATCCGGTTACGCAAAGAGCTTGATATCCCGAAGTGTTGATACCCTTTATTTCGGTATAAAGAGTAAATTCAGCCTCGCTTGCCTTCTTCATATAAAGCTTTAAGTTTTCGTTAGTAGCGTCAGATACCCAACGGATACATACAGCATCGCTATCTCTTACTTCAGCCTCGGTCTTGCTTACGTTATCATACTGAATATCTCTGAAATAAGACGCAGGAATAGGCTGGTGGTGAATAATCTTGATAGAATTCTTATCTACCGAGGAGTTCTCGTTTTGATAAGAGAATACGTAAATCTCGTTTACACCCACTCTTGGAACGATTATAAACGCAAACATCATATTCGAGCCGTATTTGGTTAAGTTTACGCTCGACCTACCAACGTCAAGACCAAACCATCTATCCTCTTCGGTCTTGCCCTCGCTTACGTCTATACTGCAAAGTTGATAATCCATAATAAAGCTATCGTATTGGTGAGCAGAGCCGAACATAGATTCGTCTGAGCATCCGTTGTAAACGAGCTTGCCGTCCTCGGGACGAAGCGTACCTGCAACCGTGCTTACGTAGAAATCCTCGTAGCCCTCGTTACCGAAGAAATCGTTTGAGAAGTTGTGAGTTACAGACTTAGTCTTCGGAACGTAATATGAAGAGGTTTTTACTACTACGTCGTCAAGGTTTACAACGCCGGTAGTATCGTTTAAAACTGCAAAGCCGTAGAAGCCAACGTAGGTTTCCGCGCCGACTACTCTGTTTTTCAAAACGCCGTTTTCATAAACGTCTACCGCGCCATCCTTATATACCTTAATATTGATGGTCGCTCCCTTTTTAGAGGTTACCTGCATAAGGTCGTGATTCTCTTCGGCAGGAGTTTCGTAAACGATATCTCCGTCAACGTGCTTAATAACCTTGCCGTAGTCCTTACCGATCACGTACGCGTAGGAGTCTTGTCTTGGGTCAGCGTCTACGGTTGGAAGACCGAATACGAAAGCGATTTCGTCAGCGCAGGTCTTTGCCATCTTAACGGTAAACGTTGCCTCGAACATTACGATACCCTCAGCAATGCTCGTATCCTCTTCAATCGCCCTCTTGGCAACTATTCTGTCGCCTGCCTTTGCGCTTGCAATCTCAAGGGTGTTATTATCCATAACCTTAAGGGAAGTTCCCATTAAGTTTTCAGGATAAGCCTTGATTTCCTCAGACATAATAGAAGAGGTAAAGTCCTCTTTAATAGTAACGTTTGAGCCTACGATATTAATGTCGTCAAGGAGCATTCCGTGTCCTTGTCCCTCGCTGCCGAATAATACGTAAGCGCTCTTAAAGCTTATAGGAGTGGTAACGCCGTCCTTTGCATATTCAGCTTGAGCGTCTGCACGGGTACCCTCTACCGTAAGAGTGGGCTCTGCCGGGAAAACGGTCTCCTCGGGATTTTCAGCTCTAAGCGCAACGTACACGTCCATAGTTGTCTCCGAGGTTGGAACGAGCTTGAAGCTTATCCACGTTTCGTTAATAAAGCCTTGGTCAGCGATAACCTCGGGGAAAAGGTCTGCCCATACAGCCGAACCGTTCTTGCTTGCGCCTTGAACGTAAACGTAGGTTCCGTTAATGCTCATTGGGAAGTAGTAATGATTACCGCCCGTCGTTCTCGCAATTTCGGGATAGAAATTTATCGCGAACCACTGATTCGTTAATCCCTCAGGCATTTTGTAAGAAAAAGAGACGCTTTCAATATCCTCTACCTTTATTGCTGTACCGAATTGAACACGCTCACCGCCCGAAAGGTTTGGAACAAACTGCAACGCAGGGTTTTCAGAGCCTGACTGTTTGATAGAAGCATTTTCAGAGTCAGCAAGGCTGGTTACCCATTTACTGCTGTCCGTTCTTCCCTCGTAGGCTAAGTTATTGAAAGAATCTTCAATAGACACCTTAGTTTTCGCGCTTGCAAAGGCGTTTATCGCACCCGTACCAAGAGTTACGACACACGCTAAGGTAAGCGCTAAAAGTTTGAATTTTTTGCTCATTTTACACCTCTTTATTTTATTTTTATTGTTTTTATTCTTCCAGTTGGGCGTAGCGCTTTTTGGCTACGCGCCAACACTAAAACCTGTTGAATCTAATCCCATTAGAAGCCAAAGGACTCCGACGCCTTGTCTAAAAGTCTTTTTACTACCAATATGATAGGAGTTGCAACTACCGTACAAACCAAACCGATGGCGGCTGCCCTTGGTTGAGTAAACGGATTTTGTATCGCTCCGTTTATAATCCAAGCAATGGTAGGGGCCTTTCCGTCCGTCAAAAGCTTTACTTGTAAGAACAAGGTAAACATAGTCGTTACAGAGCCTAAGATTGCTACCGAAATAGTTGGCCAAATCATAGGTATTACCAAAAGGAACAGCTCGTGACGCATCTTTGCTCCGTCAAGCCTTGCCGATTCCATAACCTCCTCGGAAAGGTTTGCTATCGCGCCGCCGAGTATAAGAATGTTATATCCCGTACCTACCCAAAGACAGTAGGTCATTATCATATAAATACCGTAGTCTCTCTCAAACCACAACGGAGCTTCCTTTAAGTTAAAAAGCTTCATTATAATCATGTGCGCAGGTCCGCCGTTTTCGCCGACCGAAGGGTCGAACATATATTGGAAAACCATCGTGTAAACTACGATTGATACGATAGACGGAATAAAGAATATTATTCTGAAAACTCCTCTGCCGGGCATTTTCTTATAGAAGAAATACGCCATCGTTACCGAAACCATTATCAGGACGAGGTCGTTTAATCCGACGAGCAAGGAGTTTTTGATTGCCATAATCATATGCTCGCTGTGCAGTGGACCGGGAAGAATTTCGTTGAATATCTGTTTGTACGTCTTTAACGTACCGTATTCCCAGCCGTTCACACCGTAATATCTGAAGCTGAGTGCTATAGAGTCAATGTTTACGTAGAAGAAGAAAATCAAAAACTGCAGTATGGGATACGCAAGCATTCCCCAGACGAAAATCAGCCTTTTTGTCTTTACGGACATCTGCCTTCTCGGCTTTATGGGCTTGTCGTCTATCACAGAGTCGAAAACTTCGGATTTATCAATATTATTAACCTTTACGTCTTCCATTTTCTCCCTCCTTACCCTTTAAGTCCGCCGCCTATGGTATTTCGCATAAGCTGCTTTTGGAATATTGCGTAGAAAATAAATACGGGAATAATCGTAATTACCATCGCCGCAAAAAGCTCTGTATACCTCTTTCTGTTGGTCATAAAGGTCGATATCTCCTCTAAGCCGACAGCTAAGGTCTTAAATCTTCCGAAATAGAGATACGCGCCCCAGTATTCGTTCCACGAGCCTAAGAATCTCATTATAGTAAACGTAAGAACGCCGTTTGATGCAAGCGGCAGCATTATCTGCACGAAAATTCTAAAATCACTCGCTCCGTCAAGCTGCGCGCTTTCGCCGTAGCTCCAAGGAATTGCCTTAAAAAAGCTATGTAAATAGAGGAAAGGACCTCCAAACGCGCCGACCATAAACAAAACGCCTACGTAGTTATAAAGCATGCTGCCCGACAAAAATCCTGCGTTGAACATCAGCTTATAGGTTGCTGCCGACGCTCCTACCGTAGGAACCATCGAAGCGACTATCGTGGTGACGTAAATAAAGTTGTTTCCCTTAAACCTATACTTTGCCAAAACGTAAGCCGCCATACAAGTAAGCGCCATACCGACGAAGGTTTGTCCCACGCTCAAAAGTATGGAATTGACAAACATTGAAAGGATATTCATTCCGTTCTCGGGGTCGAAAACGTAACCGTAATTATGCTTGAAAGCGTAAAGCCAAGCATATTCGCCCGTTCCCGATTCACCGCTCGCCCTATATTCCTCCTTGAACCTTATCCAGCTCGGAAGACCCATAGGGTCTCCTCTGAATCCCTGCAGAACAGTTTCTCCCGTCGTGGTATCCCTTATGATACCGTTCAGCTTAAAGGTGTTCATTATGAGGTAGAAGAAGGGGTATATCAAGGTAAAGGCGTAGACGGCAAGAATACCGAAAACTATCCAGATAATAATTTTCTCACCCTTAGACCTGTTTACCTTTTCTCTCTTCGGCTTAATCGTTACGTATTTGCCCGAAGGAGTTTTTTGCTTAGTATTCAAATCTCTTTTCCTCCTTGTCGCAGTTTATTTAAAGAATTTACAACGAGCATTCCTACGATTGAGCCAAAGCCGTGGTTACAGCTTGAGTGAGTTTCAAAAAACTCCCAAATCGTACCCGTTTCTCTCGCCATCGGCAAGAAAGCCTCTTTACTCTCCTTAAGCAGCAATTCGTATTTGCCCTCTCTGTATAAAATCAAAAGTCTGAGCACGTACCCTATGAACATGTTGGACCTATGCACCGTACGCTCCGCGCTTTCGTCAAACGCGCCGAATCTGTTATCCAGCTTAGCGTAAAATTCGGGGTTTTGCTCAGGTGTTACCAAATTGAAAAACATAGCGTAGTTTTGACAGGTTTCGCTCACGTTGTCGGTTAAAACAAGCTTTCCGTCAACCCTTACGGCGTTATCAATGAACAGCTCGCCGTCAAACGATTTTTCTATTACCGTTTTCTTTATTTTCTCTGCCTTCGCAGTTAAGTCGGCGTCCTCAAAAAGCCTGCCTGCCGAAGCAAGAGCTCCGTAGTAGAGCATATTGGAGGGGAAATTCACTCCGTCGATAAAGTCGTTTGCCTTGCTCCACTCTACGAATACCCAACCCTCCAAATTCTCTAAAAGACCGATTTCGTTTTCGGATTTTTCAAAGAATCTCAAGGTTTTGTAAACCTGCTCCTTATGTCTGTCTATAAGCTCTCTGTCACCCGTTCTTTTCAGATAATCCTCAAGCTCAACTATATACCAGAGCATCCAGTTTGGAATATAGTCGTCATTTCCCTTCGGCGCGGAAGGATAACACATCGGAAGAACTCCGTCGTCTTTGTACACCTTGTTTTTGAAGTACAAATAATTCTCCAACAGATTGTGCTCAACCCTGTTATCTCCGGTAAAAAACCTCTCCGCCTTAGCCGTGAAGAATCCGTCGCAAAAATACCCTGCCCTTTCTCTCGACGCGCAATCGGTCAAAAGGTCGTACGCGTTGTGCCTGAACGTCCTTACCGACGCCCTTACTATTTCGGTAAGCTCTTTATCTTCAAAATCAAAATCCTCCGGCTTTACGTCGGGATTTTCTATCGGAATTATGCCGACCTCTTCAAATTCAATCTCGCCGTCGGTTATCAGAGTCAGATACTTCGCCTGATAAACCTCGTTGGTTAAAAGCTCGTATTCCCCCTCGCAAAGAGTCCATTTTGCGCCGTGAATTATTTGCTCGCGATTAAATTTTATCTTTCCGTTTATAAGCAAATCGTCGTAAACGAGCCATAAATCGGTCTTTTTTTCAGCCCTTGCTTTTATTTTAAACTTACCTACGTTAATATGCGGAAACGCAAAGGTCTGATATCTTAATTCTCCGCCGTCGCCGTACGTGATTTTATCCAGCTCATAGCTGAGTATTACGTCGCACTCTGTTCGCTTGTAGCCAAACAGGTTTTTGCCCTCGTTAAGCTGAAATCTCGTAAAATCGTTATCCCACGTTACTTCGCCGCTCATCGACGCGCTTCCACACTCGTACTCACGCGCGTATATAAATGGGCTGCTTGCAAATTTTACGTGACGTCCTAAAAGGACAGGAGCTTCAACCTCCGTCTTTTCTATAGGCAGATACGCCTTGCCGAACGCCCTTCTATCCTCTTTCATATCGTAAATTTCCAAGAAGGTACGCTGGAAGGACATCTTCTCTACCCTTACGAGCTTATCCGCCATAAAGTAACAACCGAAATCGGTCGCATCCTTAATAACCTTGCCGCCCTTAACAAGCTCGCATCCAAAATACGGAGCGCCCTCCGCAAAGCACATCGTCTTACTGTTGTTGCTTTGCACGAAAACGCTTATTCGGTTTTCTTTTTGGGTGAGCAGCCTCGCAATCTCTATCTCATCCACCCTTGCCGCGCCCTCGCCTGCTCTCGCCGGGCCGTAGCAGATAAATTTGCCGTTGACGTAAAGATTGTAAACGTCCTTTGCAATAAGTCGGATAACGTCGCACTCGCCCTCCTTCAAAAGAGTAGAAAAGCAAAGCTCGACGTTGTATTCAAATTTATCCTTTCCCCAATAAGCTCTCATTTTCCTCAACCTCTTTTTCATTTGGCGTTGACGTAATTTGCCGTTAAAGATATTCTTTCGTTTGCAAAACGAAAGAAAGGCGCGCCTTTCCGTCTTTATTTTTCCACGTTGCAGACACTTACCGTTTTAACCTCTAAACAAAAAACTTATTGCTTTTGCTCTTTTCTTGTTCGATAGGCTTCGGTATGATTTTTTACCTTTTGCTAAATAATAGTATCACTTTTTAAAGATTTATTCTATATAAATTTTTGTCATAAATATATGTTTTTATCTCATGCAGAAATCAAACGTACGGTAAAGCCCGCGCTTTTGGCTCCGATTGTCCCTTTTTCGCCCTTTTGTATATATATTATATATTAAGGCACGCGCAATTGGTAGTATGAAAATATACCTTTTTTAGCAACTTTTATCCGTTGCCAAAATTTACTATTCGTTTGCATAAATATACTTTTTTAAATCTTAGTAAAAATTTTTATCTTTCACTTGCAATTGTACGCTTTTGGTGATAAAATCAACCTATGATTTATTATGACGTTCCGCTGTTCAGCGATTTAGCATCACATATTGCAACGCTTACGGGCGCTTCCGCATGCTTTTATACCGAGGACTTTCAGCCTACCCAAATTATAAACGGCAAGGACAACGCCCTTTGCTTATTCGTCAAGCAGACTCAAAAAGCGAACTGTATAAACACAGATACGTGGGCACTTGCTATGGCGAAGGACAGCCAAACCCCTTACGTGCATTACTACTGCCACTTCGGTCTTGTCGAAATAATCGTAAAGCTTTCGGTCAACAACGTTATATACGGCTATTTTTTAATCGGCCCGTTCAGAGATACCGCTAAAAGAGGGGTCGACGAGGCGAAGATTAAGGATTATTGCGCTAAGACGGGAGCAAACGAGGATGAAATGCTCTCAGCCTACAGCAAGGTCGCCGAATTTTCCGAAGAAAAATTCCATGCAATACGCGTTCTTGTAGAGGCGATTTTTACTTACGCAAAGCAGCAAAATATCGTTTCGCTGCAGGACAATCTGTTCGATTCGACAATCTCGGCGTACATAAAAGAGCACTTAAACGAGGAGCTTTCCTTAAGCTCTCTTTGCAACAAGTTTTACCTTACTCCAAAGCAGCTTTATAACACCTTTGTCAAGGCGACCGGCAAATCTCCGAAAAGGTACGTAACGGAGCAAAGAATCAAAAAAGCAAAGACCTTAATCGTCACGACGGATTTGCCCTTAACCCAAATTGCAGAGACTGTCGGTATTCCCGACTACAACTATTTTATTAAGGTTTTCAAATCGATAGACGGGCACACTCCCCTTTTCCACAGAAAAACCAAAACGGGTAACACATAGGCCTTCGGCTCAGCTGTATGCTGAGCCTTTTTTATAATAATCAACTTATCGGGGCACTTTTTCTTCTTTTTAACAAAAATTTTTTAACGGTCATACTATAGATGGAAAGGAGAAAATTGATATGAATCCGTTTAACGAAAAGCCAAGACCGCTAATTAAGCTGATACAAAACTGGCAACAGCTATACCCTAAGCCATACGATAAAAGAGAGGTTGACCCATACACTAAAACCCGTATAATTTTGATGAACGGTACGGAGTTCGAGGCAAATTGGTTTTCGCACAATTTCGCGAGGAGCGTCTGCGACAACGATTTAAGGCGCGAGCTTGCCTTAACGAGAGATATCGAAAAGCAGCAGCAGCTTAAAATATCTCTTTTAAAGCCTAAGGACGAAAGCATATTGGAGCACACAATCTCATACGAGCAGTTAGCGGTAGACCTCACCGCGGAGCTTGCAAAAAGAGAGCTTGACTGCTACGTAAAAACTGCTCTCGACTTCGCTCTTTTAGAGGACTTTGACCACCTGTACAGATACGCAAATCTGCTCGAGGGCGAAAGAGGTGTTTCCGCAGAGTGGCTGGTTGGAAGATATACCGAAATTATGCCCGGAAGGCCTACCGTTTCTCACCATCGCCACCCCTTCGACAACGTAAAGCGGTGCATCAACGCAAAAACTGCCGACGTGCAAACGGTTCTTTCGACTATGATTATAACGGCGGCGGAGCAACAGACTATGAACTATTATATGAACGTGACGAATTTTGCAACGACTGACCTTGGCAGACGCCTTTACCAAGAAATCGCAATGGTCGAAGAAGAGCACGTTTCTCATTACGAATCGCTTATGGACTCTCTTGCAAGTCCTTTTGAAAAGCTTTTATGGCACGAATACGCCGAGTGCTATCTATATTGGTCGTGCTACGTTACCGAAACAGACCCGTATATCAAAAACCTTTGGGAGGAAAATCTCGGCATAGAAATTTCACACTTACATAAGGCGGTGGAGCTTTTACAGCGCTACGAGGGAAAGGAATGGCAGGAGGTTATTCCCTGCGGAGATTTCCCTGCGCCCATCAGCCTGCATGAAAACGTTGAATACGTCAGAAAAATACTTTCCGACACCGTACAGTATACCTCTTTAAAGGACGACTATGCAAGGGTAAAGGCTCTTCCAGACGACGCGGACTTTTTCTTGTATCAGAATATCGTAAACCCAACCGTAGACATAGTGCCGTCGCACAACGTAATCGAAGGCATGATAAGGAGAAGAGGGGCTGACTATCGCTATCAGGTTGCACCCAATCCCGTACCTGAGCTGAGAAACCGCAGAGAGGATAACACCTCGGTCGGAAGAAAGCCGAACGCAACTACCTCTACCGATTTCACGTGTAACAAATAGCTTCGCTTTTACGAAAGCTCTTTTGTAGTGCCTTCCCCTTAAAGCATACGATACGAGGGCGTTAACCTTAATTCGTTCTCGCTCGGCAAACAATAAAACGCATTGAAAATTCAATGCGTTTTATTGTTTTTTGTCAATTTATCGACTTATAGAGCACTTTTTATAATTTTTTCACTCTTCTATAACGGTGGTATAGCAGTTTTCCAAAAGAGTAAACGCAACGGGATTTTGACAGTCTTTTGCAAAATCCACGCTCACGTTTTTCATCCTTACCGTAAGCGGACAGTCCTCTCTCGCCTTAGGGAAGGAATGCTCGTGCAAATCGGTAAAGCGCACGTTTTCTAAGATAAGCTCGCTAAGATACGTGCCCTTTTGCAATTCGTCGTGGTCGGCAAGATAGAATAAAATTCCCTTGGCGTTTTCTATCACGCAGTCCTTAAAAACTATTTTAGACGGCTCGGAAGGATAATTTGAGCTTGCAAAATGGTCGAGCATATACAAAAGATTATGTCTGCCCTCTTCCCTTGGAAGCTCGTCGTTTTTACCCTTTACGACCGTCATGCGGTGAGGGTAATACCCCGGGCCGAAGGCGTAGCAGTTTTCTATTAAAATATCAGTACCGCCCATTCTGAAAAGATTGCACGAGGTATTTAAAATACACCTGTTCACGTGTAAATTTTTAACGTTTATGCCTGCTATGCAGTCGTCTCCCGTTTTAAACAGACAGTCCTCTATAAGGGCGTTTTCCGTGCAGTGAAGATGAATTCCGTCCGACCCGCCGAGGCAGGTTACCTTACGCATAACCAGATTGCGGCAATTGTTCGCCTCGTGCATAAAATTACCTGCAAAGCGCGCGGTATAGCCCTCAAACAAAACGTTTTCACAACAGGAAAAGAATATTATATGCGGACCGCGGTAATTCTCCTCTCCGTTTGGGTCGTAGCAATGTCTCTCGTCTAAAACCGAGCCTGCATCACCTATAATCGAAACGTTCTTTTGACCGTAGCAGGATATCATAGCCCTTCTGTAGGTATCCCAGGGGCGACCGTAGTATTGAGTAATAAGCTCCATATCAGAGCGCATTTCCATCCCCTCGGGAATATCAAAAACCAAATAATCCTCACAGTTGTCGCTGCCGTAAATTTCCGCGCCCGACTCTAAATAAAGAGTGGTATCGGACCACATCATAACGGATGAAATATAGTATTTCCCCTTGGGAACGACAACTCTTCCGCCTCCGTTTTTGCAAAGGTCCAAAACCTCTTGAAACTCCTTGGTTTGGAGCTTGTCAGAGTTAGTTTTAATACCGTAATCGGTAACTTGATAAACGTTCATAATCACCTTTAATCGGCTTATAGGCGTATTTACGCCCTTTGAGCCGACTCCTTCATATATTGTAAAGTGTAAAGATTGTAGTAGCTTCCGCGAAGCTTCAAAAGCTCGTCGTGAGTGCCCTGCTCTAAGATTTCGCCGTGAGAAAGCACTATGATATTGTCTGCCTTCTGAATAGTCGAGAGGCGGTGCGCAACCATAAGCATAGTACCTACGTTCATCATTTTATCAAGAGAATCCTGTATTAAAACCTCGGTTTCGGTATCAATATTTGCAGTCGCCTCGTCAAGTATCATAACCTCGGGGCGATGGATAAGCGTTCTCGCAAAGGAGATGAGCTGTCTTTCGCCGGCAGAGAAATTATTACCCCTTTCTCTGACCTCCTCGTCCAAGCCGTTTGCAAGCTTTGCAACGAGCTTATCTGCGTTTACGTATCTGCAAACCTCCATTATCTCCTCGTCGCTGAATTTATCCTCGCGAAGGGTTATATTGCTTCTTATCGTGCCCGAGAAAAGGAATACGTCCTGCAGCATTTGACCGAAATGCTTTCTGAGCGATGAGATTTTTATCCTGTTGATATTTATTCCGTCAACTAAAATTTCGCCCCTTTGAATATCGTAATTCCTGCACAGAAGTGATAAAATAGTAGTTTTGCCGCTACCCGTAGAGCCTACGAAGGCAACCGTTTGCTTAGCCTCTACCTTAAAGGAAACGCCCTTTAACACCCACTCGTTCGGAATATAAGAAAACCAAACGTCCTTAAACTCAATCTCGCCCTTGATTTCATCAAGCTCGATAGCGTCCTCGGCGTCTACCACCTCGGGCTTCATATCGAGTATAGAGAAAATCTTTTCAGCCGACGCAAACGCAGACTGCAACCAGTTAAATTGCTCGGCTAAGGTTTGTATCGGGTTAAAGAATTTGGAAATATACAAATAGAACGCAATTAAAACGTCTGCGGTTATTACCTGACCTAAGACCTTCCAGCCGTCGATATATCCTTTACCGCCGAGGAAGAAAAGACAAAGCACGGACGCAACGTAAAGCATATATACCGTAGGACGGAAAATGCTGAACACGAACATCTGTCCCTTTCTCGCCTTTTCAAGCTTGCTGTTTTTAGCCGAAAATTCGTCCATTTTAAGGTCTTCGCGGTTGAAAATCTGAATGACCTTCATACCCGACAGGTTTTCGGATAAAAAGGTGTTAATATCCGTAGTGCCGTCTTTAACCTTTCTGTGCGCCTTTCTCGAAAATTTACGGAAGATAACGGTAAACAGCACGACGAAGGGCACGAAGCAAAGCACCATAAGAGTAAGCATATAGTTTATGCAAAGCATTGCCACGAGTACGCCTACTATTACGAAGCAGTTTTTAGTCAGGTTTACTATAATGTTGGTAAACATCATAGAAAT
>JAZNDO010000100.1:0-7883 GCA_045588105.1 Christensenellaceae bacterium
GCTGTTCCAAAGCCAATGCTACCGATTTTAAATAAACCGGCTCTTCAGGTTATATCAGAAGAGGTTGTAAACAGCGGAATTACCGATATTCTTTTTATAGTCGGTTATAAAAAGGATATTTTAGAAAGCCATTTCCAAAAGGCGGACGAGCTTGAGAATATGCTTGAAAGCAAGGGCAAGCTGGACTTTTTAAAGGAGGTTCAGTATCCTACCGGTATGGCAAATATCAGATGCGTGGTTCAAGAGGTTCAAAACGGAACTGCAAGCGCAGTCGCTCTTGCTGAAGAGTTCGTCGGCGGCGAGCCGTTTGCCGTGCTTTTTGGCGACGACGTTATGTATCACGAGGGAAGACCGGTTATAGGTCAGCTTATTGATTTATACGAAAAATACGGCAAGACCGTTTTGGGTTGCAAAAGAGTAGGCTTTGAAGACGTTTGTAAGTATGCGTCCGTTGAATTTGACGAAGTTTTGGAAGATGACGTATATAATATGACCAAGGTTACCGAAAAGCCTAAAAAGGGTGAGGCAAAGAGTGATTTATCTCCTCTCGGAAGATACGTTTGTTCACCTAAAATCTTCGACATTATAAGAGATTTAAAGCCTGGCGCAAGCGGTGAGTATCAGTTTACCGACGCGTTGGATATTGAGGCTCATCTTCACGGCGCGCTCGCTTACGTTTTCAAGGGTACGAGATACGATATGGGCGACAGATTCGGTTATCTTAAAGCAAATATCGAGTACGGACTCCGCGATGAAGAGCTCAGCGCAAAATTAAAGGAATACTTAAAGGAACTCGTTAAATAAGTTTATGGAGAACGTTAAATTCACCGAGGGTGTTTTTACAGCCATACGTAACGCAAAGGCGCTTGCTCACAAATTCAAGCTCAATTACGTAGGCTCAGAGCACGTACTGTACGGACTTTTAACCTTGCCAAAGTGTGAGGCTTGTAAATGCCTTATAAATTACGGCTTGGATTTGAAAAGCTATTTTGAAGTATTAAAGAAAACGTTTAATTATAAGTCCGACCTTGGTGATTTTACTCCCGAGGCAAAGGGCGTAATAGACGAAGCCGGAAAAATATCCAACAATTCTAAGGTTGGGTACGTTTCTACCGAGCATCTTTTGCTTGCAATTTTAAGAAGAAAGGAATCAAAGGCAGCCGTGCTTTTAAAGCATATCGGTATTGATTACGACGGCATTTTAAGAGAGCTTAACGAAAAGGTTTTCAATCTGTCGCAAAAGAATGACTGCGACGCCGAAAGCGAGCAAAAGGGCGCGGATAATTACGTGCCGTCCGTTTCAGAGGAAAGTCCTTTGAATAGATTCGGCTACGATTTGACGGCAAAGGCAAGGGCAGGTAAGTTAGACCCCGTTATTGGAAGAGATAAGGAAATAGAGCGTATTATTCAATCTCTTTCACGCCGTACCAAAAACAGCCCCGTGCTTATTGGCGAGCCGGGCGTCGGTAAAAGTGCCGTTGTCGAGGGCTTAGCCTTGCAAATTGCTATGGGACAGGTTCCCGATACTTTAAGAAACAAAATTATTTTCTCAATTAACCTATCCGGGCTTTTAGCAGGTACAAAATATCGCGGAGAGTTTGAAGAAAGGTTTCAAGAAGCTATTAATTACGTTCAAAACGAGGGTAATATAATACTTTTTATTGATGAAATACACAATATAATGGGTGCAGGCAACAGCGGCGACGGTAATATGGACCTTGCCGATATGCTAAAGCCTATGCTCGCGAGGGGCGAGCTGCAAACGATAGGCGCGACTACTATAGACGAATACAGGCGTTATATAGAGCCCGATTCTGCTATGGAAAGAAGATTTCAGCCTATTTTGGTAAACGCACCTTCTCCCGAAAGCGCAATACTTATTTTAAAGGGATTAAAGGATAAATTCGAGGCTCACCACAACGTGGTTATAACAGACGACGCCATAAAAGCTGCAGTATATTTATCCGATAGATATATTACCGATAAAAATTTACCCGACAAGGCGATAGACCTTATCGACGAGGCTGCCGCAAAGGTAAATTTAAGAGTCAGGAGTATGCCCAACGAATATTCCGCAAAGGTACAGCAAATCATCAATATGTCAAACGAGATGGAATACCATAAGAGAATTGGCAACGTTGACAGAGTAATGCTTTTGCAGGATAAAATAAACGAATTGCAGGACGAGATTGACGAAATTGACAATCAGATGATTGAAAACAGAAGCTCGTCTATGCCGTCGATAAAGGAAAATGACGTTGCTGAGGTTATCTCGGAAATTACGAGGATTCCGCTCACAAAGCTCACCGCAAGCGAAAGCGAAAAGCTTATGAGATTGGAGGAAGATTTAAGAGATAGAGTTATCGGGCAGGACAACGCTGTATCTGCCGTTGCAAAGGCAATAAAAAGGGCAAGAGCAAGCATTAAAGACCCTGATAGGCCAATCGGCTCGTTTATTTTCGTAGGTCCGACTGGCGTTGGTAAAACGGAGCTTTCAAAGGCAATCGCAAACGTCGTTTTCGGCGACGAATCAAGTCTTATCAGAATTGATATGAGCGAATATATGGAAAAAAGCTCGGTATCTAAGCTTATTGGCGCGCCTCCGGGGCTTGTCGGCTACGAAGAGGCGGGCGTGCTTAGCGAAAAGGTTAAGCGTAAGCCTTATTCCGTGGTCTTATTTGACGAAATAGAAAAGGCTCATCCCGAAATTTTCAATTTGATGCTGCAGATTTTAGACGAGGGCAGACTTACTGACAACAAGGGTAAGCTGATTAATTTTAAAAATACTATTATAATATTGACGTCTAACGTTGGGGCAAATTTATCCGCTCAAAAGCCTGCCTTCGGCTTTGCAAGCGCAGAGCAGGAGGAGGATGAGCTTAAAGACAGAATTTTCGATGCTCTTAAAAAGAAGTTCAGTCCCGAATTTTTGAACAGATTAGACGATATTGTAGTGTTTAAGCCTCTTTCAAAGGATGATTGCTCTAAAATTGCCGATATGCTTTTGGACAAGCTTAAAAGCAGACTTTTGGAAAGGGATATAAGGCTCGTAGTGGCGGCGTCAGCCTCCGACCTTATTATTGAAGAGGGCTACGACGAAATTTACGGAGCAAGACCTCTGAAGAGGGCGATTCAAAGGCGAATCGAAAACCTGCTTTCAGAGGAAATTATATCGGGTAGAATTTCGAGCGGAGATACCGTAACGGTATTTGCAGACGAGGGTAAAATCCGTTTTTTGGTTAAGTGAGGATGATATGGATATAGGTGTTTCAACCGCTACCTTTTTCCTTCGCAGATATAACGAGGATTCAATTTCGATAATTGAAGGACTGGGCGGAAAAACCTGCGAGGTTTTTTTGGAGTGTCCCTCTGAGTATACCGAAGAATACGGCAAGCTTTTACTTGAAAGAAAGGGTAATTTAAAGGTGCATTCCATGCACGCCGTAACGATGAATTACGAAACCGAATTGTTTAATTCCTTCGATAGAGCATACGCTGACGCGCTCAAAAGCTTTGCAGGTGTTTTGAATATCGGCAGGATGCTCGGCGCCGGGTTTTATACTATGCACGGAAGGGCGAGAATTAAAAAGGGCGCAGGCTACGACAATTATGAAAAAGTTGGCAAAAGATTAGAAGAACTCTGCGATTTTGCAAGAAATTATGATATTCGAATTTGCCTTGAAAACGTTGCTTGGTCACTTTGCAACAGACCTGAGTTTTATAAAGAGATTGTAAAATACGCTCCAAGCATAGGCGCTACGTTTGATATAAAGCAGGCGAGGATTTCAGGTTACGACTATACTAAATACTTGTCGGCAATGGGCGAAAGAATAAAAACCGTTCATTTATCCGACGTGGATGAAAACGGGAAAATAAAGCTGCCCGGATTTGGACTTTTCAACTTTGAGGAGTTGTTTAAAAGGCTGAAGGATTTTGGCTTTGACGGCGATATGATTATCGAGGTTTATAAGGATGATTACGCCGATGAAAGCGAAATTACCGAAAGCTTGTATTATTTAAATAATTTAAAAAATAAAATATTTTGATAGGAGGATTGTATGGCAAAACGTTATTTAAACAGAGAGTGGAGAAACTCCATGAGGATTCGCCTTGATTACAACAATATGATGAGTGAATTCGTGGGCGAAAAAGAGGGCTTTACTCTCAAAATGATTAATGCGGAAAGAAGCAGAGCTCTTTCTGCGTTAGAAAAGGTTAAGCAGTCAAGAGGTAAGGGCTGGCTTGGTTGGATGGACCTTCCCTTCAATCAGGCTGATATCGTAAAGGATATCAACGAGACGGCTAAAAAGATTAGAAAGACGGCTAAAAATTTCGTCGTTTTAGGTATCGGCGGCAGCGCTCTCGGTCCAATTGCGGTATTCCAGGCACTTTGCCACCTTCACTATAACGACCTTCCGAATAAGGTTAGAAAGGGTCCTAAATTCTACGTTGAAGACAACGTTGACCCCGAGAGAATGAAGGCTCTTTTAGACGTTATAAACGTTGAAGAAACTGTGTTTAACGTCATTACGAAGAGCGGCTCTACCTCAGAGACTATGACTCAGTATCTCATCATTTACGACCTCTTAAAGCAAAAGCTTGGCGACAAGGCAAAAGAGCATATAATTGCTACGACCTCGTCAAATGCCGGAAATCTCATAAAGTTAGCAAAATCCGAGGATTTTAAAACGTTTTATATTCCTGACGGAGTAGGCGGAAGGTTCTCGGAGCTTTGCCCCGTAGGTCTTTTACCTGCAGCCGTTCTCGGTATTGATATAGGCGAAATGCTTGCAGGCGCGGCGTATATGGATAAGCTTTGTATGAATCCGTCGTTCTACAAAAATCCTGCGCTCGTAAACGCAACCCTTCAATATATCGCAATGAAAAAGGGCAAGAACATTTCTGTTATGATGCCTTATGCGGACGGCTTGAAGTTTATTGCGGACTGGTACTGTCAGCTTTGGGCTGAATCGCTCGGTAAAGAGGTAGACAATTACGGAAACGTCGTAAACGCAGGTCAGACCCCCGTTAAGTCGCTCGGCGTTACCGACCAACACAGTCAGGTTCAGCTTTATACCGAAGGTCCGTTTGACAAGGTAATCACCTTCCTTGCGGTTGACAGATACAGAGAAGAGGTCTTTATCTCAGACGGCTGTCACGATATTCCTGACGTTCATTTCCTTTGCGGACACACGATGAACGAGCTTATCGACGCTGAAAGGTCTGCAACCGAATACGCCCTCACGACTAAGCAAAGACTTAATCATACTATTTATCTTCCCGAAATCAACGCCTTTACGATTGGCGAGCTTTTATATTTCTTCGAAATGGAAACTGCGTTTGCAGGCGAGCTTTTAGAGGTAAACACCTACAATCAACCCGGTGTTGAAAACGGTAAGAACGCCACCTACGCCTTACTTGGAAGAAAGGGCTACGAGGCTAAGAAGGCAGAGCTCAATTCGGCGCCTGCCAAAAAGGAAGAATATTCTTGCTAAAACGAATTAAAATTTAAATTTATGCGCTCCCGTGAGGGGGCGCATTTTCGTGGAAAAGTAAAATTCTACAAAATAACCTAAGTTTTGTAAAAAATGACAAAATTTTGATTTTACTATTGAAATATAATTAATTATATAGTATAATCAGTATGTTAAGGAGCTTATTATGAAAGATTCGTTACCGCAATATTTATTTCATCAGGGAACAAACTTCCGTTCATACGAATATTTTGGCTCGCACTTTGAAAAGCGCGACGGCAAAAGCGGCGTAGTATTCAGGGTTTGGGCAAATTCTGCAGAGAGCGTGTCTGTTGTCGGCGACTTTAACGGCTGGAACGCTTACTCGCACTGTATGCAAAATCTCGGCAACGGCGTTTTCGAGCTTTTTATTGTGGGTATCGGGCATCTTTCCAATTATAAGTACGCCGTAAAAACGTACAGGGGAATTACCTTAAAGGCAGACCCGTTTGCCTTTTACAGCGAGCTTGCTCCGAATACCGCTTCTAAGGCGTACAAATTTAAAAATTTCAAATGGACTGACGGCGAGTTTATCGCCAATAAATCAAGGCTTCCAAATCACCACAATCTTCCTATGAACGTATACGAGGTAAATTTGACCTCGTTTAAGAGAAAGGAAAACGGAGATTTATACAATGCAAGGGAGCTTGCAAAAATCTTAGTGCCCTACGTAAAGAAAATGGGCTATAATTACGTTGAATTTATGCCTGTAACCGAATACCCCTTCGACGGCTCGTGGGGATATCAGGTAACGGGCTATTTTGCGGTTACCTCAAGGCTTGGCACGCCCGAGGATTTCAAATGTCTCGTAAACGCCTTTCATAATGAGGGAATCGGCGTTATTATGGATTGGGTGCCGGCGCATTTTCCAAAGGACGAGCATGGGCTTTACGAGTTCGACGGCTCTCCGCTTTACGAAAACCACGGATGGGACAGAATAGAGCACGAAACCTGGGGAACGAGAAGGTTTGACTACGGCAGAACCGAAATACAGTCCTTCCTCATATCAAGCGCTTGCTTTTTCTTCGACGAATATCATATCGACGGAATAAGGGTTGACGCAGTTGCCTCAATGCTCTATCTCGATTACGATAAAAGACCGGGCGAGTGGATACCAAACGAATACGGCGACAATAAAAACTTAGAGGCGATTGCCTTTTTGAAAAAGCTGAACGACGCTATACACGGCTCGTATCCAAACGCAATTATGATTGCAGAGGAGTCGACCTCGTATTCAATGATTACCAAGCCTACCTGCGACGGCGGACTTGGCTTTGACTACAAGTGGAATATGGGTTGGATGAACGACGTTTTGTCCTACGTGCCCGTCGACCCCCTGTTTAGAAAGTACAGCCATAACAAGCTTAATTTCTCACTCTGCTACGCCTTTTCGGAGCATTACGTATTGCCGATTTCGCACGACGAGGTCGTTCACGGTAAGAAATCTCTGCTTGACAAGCAGTTTGGTGAATATGGACAAAAATTCGCAGGTGTCAGGGCGTTTATGGGCTATATGATGTCCCACCCCGGCAAAAAGCTTATGTTTATGGGCTCGGAATTCGGTCAGTTTAAGGAGTGGGCGTATAAAGAGGGTTTGGAGTTTTTCCTTAAAAAATATGAAAAGCACGGCAAGCTTTCAAGGTTCTTTGCCGAGCTTAACAATTTCTACTTAAACGAGTCCGCTCTTTACGGCGACGACGACGGATGGGACGGATTCGAGTGGCTTTTAGCAGATGACAGCGACAATAACGTTTTAGCGTATAAAAGGCGTTATATGGGTGAAGAGATTATCTGCGTAATAAACTTCAGCGGCTCTTGTAAAAACGTAAAATTTGGCTCAACGGAGGGTAAATACAGGGTGGCGTTTACCTCTGATTTGGTTCGTTTTGGCGGAGATAATGCTTGTAAAAAACGCGTTTATAAAACCGAAAAGGAAAATTGGGGAAATTATCCCTTCTCGTTGGAGGTTGCTGTAAACGGACTGTCGTTTATTTATTTGAAAAAGAAAAATATATGAAAATATATGTTGGAGGAAATATATGATTAACAAAAAAGAATGCGTGGCAATGTTACTTGCCGGCGGTCAAGGCAGTAGACTTTACGCTCTTACCAATAAGATTGCAAAGCCTGCGGTAACTTACGGTGGAAAGTACAGAATTATCGACTTTCCGCTTTCAAACTGTGTAAACTCCGGTATTGATACCGTTGGTGTTTTAACACAGTATCAGCCCCTTATCCTTAACGATTACATAGGTAACGGTGAGCCTTGGGACTTGGATAGGTCTTACGGTGGGGCGCATATTTTATCGCCGTATCAGGCTAAGCACGGCTCAGAGTGGTTTAAGGGCACTGCAAACGCTATTTATCAGA
>JAZNDO010000101.1:0-1844 GCA_045588105.1 Christensenellaceae bacterium
ATTTAGTCAGAAAAAACTGCGAGGTAATAGCTGACGACTGTATCTCGCACAATATCGACGTAATTTTAGCCCCCGGTGTCAATATAAAAAGAACACCGCTTTGCGGAAGAAATTTCGAATACTTTTCCGAAGACCCCTTCCTTGCGGGCAAGCTTGCAAGAGCTTACGTAGAGGGAATGCAAAATAAAGGCGTTGGCACGTCCGTCAAGCATTTTTGCGCCAACAACAGAGAATACGACAGGCTTTTCATCTCGAGCGAGGTAGACGAAAGAACGCTGAGAGAAATTTATCTACCTGCCTTTGAGGAGGCTGTAAAAGCAGAGCCTTTTACTATAATGTCCTCCTATAACCTCATTAACGGCGTTTACGCAGCCGAGCACAAGCATCTTTTGGACGATATTTTGCGCAAGGATTTCGGCTTTAACGGGGTTATACTTTCGGACTGGGACGCAACGAGAGAGGGCTGGCGCTCGGTAAAGGCAACCCTTGACGTATGTATGCCAGAAAACAAAAATTACTTGCAGAGCGTAAAAAACGCTTTGGAAGAAGGGGTTTTATCAGAAGAGGAAATAGACGCGAGAGTCATAAAAATACTCGAGCTTATCGAAAGGACAGAGGCAGAAAAGCACTGCGCCACGACGAAGGAGGAGAGAATTCAAATTGCAACGGAGGTTGCAAGGGAATGCTTCGTTCTTTTAAAAAACGAGGGTGGCGTTTTACCTTTAACCGCCGATAAAATCCTAGTTGCAGGCTCCTTTAACGAAAGCCCCTGCATAGGCGGAGGGGGCTCTGCGTTTGTCGCACCCGAAACCCCTCAACAGCCGTTAAGTGCAATTTTGGAGCGCAAGCTTAAGTACGGAGCAAGGGTATCTACTGTAAATTGGTGCTTAAGCTCGCCCAAATACCAACAAAAAATGACGGGCGTATATAAGGAGGCGATAGATTCAGACCTCGTTATTCTCTGCGTCGGCAACGACGATACGGTGGAATACGAGTGCGCCGACCGTCACGACATAAAGCTAAAAAGCTATATGGAGGATATGATAATCAATACCGCAGGCTATAACGAAAACGTAATCGTTCTTTTATACGCCGGCAGCGCGATTGATATGAGCAGATGGATTGACAAAGTAAAAGCCGTCTTATACGTAGGCTTCGCCGGCGAAGGAGTAAACGAGGCGCTTGCAAGCGTGCTTTTAGGAGAATGCTCCCCTTGCGGTAAGCTAAGCGAAACCTTTCCGTTAAAGCTTGAGGACTGCCCCGTATGGCAAAAGCCATTTAACGGCTTCGTAGACAGATATACCGAGGGCGTTTTCGTAGGATACAGACACTTCGATACCTTTAAAAAGGACGTTTTATTCCCCTTCGGACACGGTTTGTCATACGCAAGCTTTGAATACTCCGACCTGAAAATAATAAAAAAGAGCGAAACCGACTATGACGTTTGTTACAAGATAACCAACACCTCCGACGTTACGGCGAAAGAAATTTCCGAGGTGTACGTTAAGGACGTTATTTCGTCCGTTTCAAGACCCGAAAAGGAATTGAAGGGCTTTTCTAAGGAGCTTATTCTTCCTCATCAAACGGTCGAGGTATCCGTTCCCCTCAGCTTCCGCTCATTTGCGTTTTACAGCGACGCGCTTAAAGGATGGCACGTCGAAAACGGAGCTTTTGAGATTCTGATAGGCGCGTCGTCGCGAGATATAAGATTAAAGGGCAAAATTGAAATTTGTTTACCAAAGCAATCGCAATTTTCAAATATGTAATAACAAAAACCGCCTATAAGGTCTCTTCTATTAGGGATTTTTAGTTCATAACAAAAGTATAGCCCACTATACTTCGCA
>JAZNDO010000102.1:0-20894 GCA_045588105.1 Christensenellaceae bacterium
ACTGTTATACCCTTTACTGCTTGTAAAAGCAATAAAGACGGACTTACCAAAATTCGTCTGAACGAGGTCACGCACTCAATATTCTACGCACCCTTGTACATTGCCATTGAAAACGGTTTTTTTGAGCAAGAGGGGCTTGAAATTGAGCTTACCAACGGCGGCGGCGCCGATAAAACCATGACCGCCCTTTTATCGGGGGATGCGGATATAGGTCTTATGGGTGTTGAAGCAACCGTATACGTATACTTAGAAGGCAAGAAGGACGTTCCGAAAATTATCGGTCAGCTTACAAAAAGGGACGGCTCCTTCCTGATTTCAAGAATTCCCGAGCCCGATTTTAAATGGGAAAATTTAGAAGGCAAGGAGATAATAGCAGGCAGAACGGGCGGAGTGCCGGCAATGACCTTTGAATACGTAGTAAACAAGCACGGACTTTTCAACGGTCAAAACGTCACGCTCAATAACGATATTGCCTTTAACCTGATGGGGCCCTCGTTTGAAGGCGGCACGGGAGATTACACAACCCTTTTTGAGCCTACTGCAAGCGAATATCAAAGAGCCGGAAAGGGTTATATCGTAGCGAGCGTTGGCGAAGAAAGCGGAGAAATACCCTATACTGCGTTCACAGCTTTATCGGGATATATCAAAAACAACGGAGAAACGGTGGAAAGCTTTATCCGCGCAATGTATAAGGGCATAAAGTACATGCTCGAAACGGACGACGCTGTTTTGGCTGAAAGTCTTTTGAAGCAATTCCCCGACACCTCGCTAAACTCTGTGAAATCGGCAATTGAAAGCTATAAAAAAATTGACGCCTGGATGACTCATATGGCTATGACGGAAAAAGCCTTTAACAATCTTCTCGACGTTATGGAAAACGCCGGCGAGCTTGAAAGAAGAATCGACTACGTGCTGATTACCGACAACACTTTCGCAAATACTTTATACGGAGAAATTTTCAAATAACAGCTTACGAAGGAGCAAACACAAATGAACAAAATACTGAGCATAGACAACGTGTCGCTTACGTATCACACCAAGCAGGGCGAAATCGAGGCTTTAAGCAATATAACCTTTGACGTCTTTGAAGGAGAATTTATTGCAATTATAGGACCTTCCGGTTGCGGAAAAACAAGTATTCTGTCCATTATTGCAGGACTTTTAAGTCCAAGCGGCGGCAAGGTCGAGTTAAACGGAGAAAAAATCGAAAGACCCTCGGCTTCAACGGGCTACATGCTACAAAAGGACCAGCTGTTTCCATGGCGAACAATAGAAGCAAACGCAATGCTTCCCTTAGAAATACACGGCTGCAAAAAAGACCTGGAAAAACGTAAAAACGTAGAGCTTCTGCTTAAAAAATACGGCTTATGGGAATTCAGAAAATCATACCCCAACGAGCTTTCGGGAGGAATGCGGCAGAGAGTTGCGCTAATCAGAACTCTTGCCTTTTCGCCGAAGATTTTGCTTTTGGACGAGCCGTTTTCCGCGCTTGATTACCAAACGAGAATTTCGGTTTGCGACGACGTTTACAATATTATAAAATCAGAGAAAAAAACGGCCGTTTTAGTAACGCACGATATCGCCGAGGCGATTGCCCTTGCAGACAGAATTATCGTTCTTACCAAAAGACCGTCTAAAATACTAAACGTACACGATATTGACACGGACAAAAATTCAACTCCCCTTCAAAGGAGAGAGTCAAAAGGCTTTTCGTCTTGGTTTGAAAGGCTTTGGAGGGAATTAAACTATGAAAAATAAACGCGAATATTCAAGAGAACATCTCTTATACTTAAGAAAGCAACGCAAAAATACGATTTTTGTAAACGTAACGAGATTTGCAATTTTGTTATTCGTTTTGCTTGCGTGGGAATTCTGCGCAAGACAGGGAATAATCGACAGCTTTTTAATGAGTAGTCCTTCTCGGGTATTTAACACGATAAAAAATCTGATACTTGCAGACAATTTGTGGATACACGTCGGCACTACCTTATTGGAAACCTTTGCAGGATTTGTAATCGCAACCGCCTTAGGTACGGCAATCGCCATTGCCCTTTGGTGGTCTGAAAATTTGAGAAAGATAAGCGAGCCATATCTTATAGTTTTAAACAGTCTGCCCAAAATAGCGTTGGGACCCATAATTATAGTTTGGTTTGGCAGCGGCATAAAATCAATAATCTTTATGGCTGTAATAATCACGCTTATAGTTACGATAATAACTATGCAGAACTCATATCTCGCAACTGACAGGGAGAAAATTATGCTGCTTGAGTCAATGGGCGCAACTAACCTGCAAATACTTATAAAGTTAGTAATACCCTCTTCGCTGAAAAGCTTTATATCCTGTCTTAAAATAAACGTCGGTATGGCTTGGATAGGTTCAATTATGGGAGAATATCTGACCTCAAGACAAGGCATTGGCTATCTTATCGTTTACGGAGGTCAAGTGTTTAAGCTGGATTTGGTAATGGCAAGCACGGTCATACTCTGTCTGCTTGCAGGAGGTATGTACGCTCTCGTTTCTCTTTTGGAAAAGACCTTGATAAAAGAAAGCTGACAGCAAGCACCAAATACGCCAATATTCCGAGAGTCGGATACAGCCCCTCCACGATAGAGGAAAAGCCCAAGCGAGAAATAGCAAAGGTTAAAATAAAAAGTAAAATTTTTAATCTGTACCCTATCTTGATTCCACCGAAATTATTTACCGTATAAAAGGCTGACACCAAGGTGGAATAAATTGCAAAAAGCGTTATAATATCTATAATTATCAAAAGTTTTTTATTTGAGTCAAATAGGGAAATAAAGGGCATTTCGCTTGAGTTTCCCTCTTTTGCCACAGCAAGTGATAATAAGCTTACGCATGCGCAAATAATAAGAGAGGTAATAACCGAAGACAAGATTTTAAACAGTGGAGAAAGCTTTTTTCCACTGTTTTTTATTACTCCTGACGAAAGAATTACGTTAAAGCCAACGTAAATTACGGGTTTAACTACTCCTCCGTATGATTTCGGACTAATATTTATTGCGTAATCGTCTATTCTCGTTATGCAAAGCGCCACGACCGCAGTTATTACAATCGGAAGAGTTACAACGCACAATTTTTCAACAAATCCTATTTCGCCAAAAGACATAATAAATATCAAAATTGCAGTAATTACCGTAAATATTTCAGATTTTTCCGAAACGCGGAATAACCTGTTGTATACGGAATTCAAAGCAGAAATCATACAACCGGCAACCACGACGTTCGCAAGCGAAACGAATATTTCGACAAGCCTTGCAAACGCGCTCCCCTCAAGATTTGACATAACAAAATATATGGCGATTGAAAAGCAAAGAAAGGTAAGGTATATTCCGCTCAAGGAAAAGTCCCTCGCAAAAAACTCAAACACCTCTTTACCCGTTATAAACCCTGCGCCTATAATACTGCCTATAATCGCAAACGCCGTTGCAAAGCTGCATAAAAAAAGCCTTAACATAATTTAACTTATGAAAAGGCTTTTATTTTAATGACTCAAAAATCTTCCGTCGTCCTCGACTTCTCCGCCGAGCTTTTCGATTGCCGTCTTTATTTCGCTGTAATCTACGAGCGATAAGTCCTTACGCTTTAAGGTGGAATATAAAATCGGCAATGCTCTGCTGTCGCCGTATTTGGAAAGGTATCCTGCCTTTATTCCTAAATTTTTCTTACCGTTCAAAAAATTAGCGCAAAGAATTTTAAACACTCGCTCGTCGCTACTCATATTTGAAAATATTTCCTCAAAGCACTCTGCCCCGATTCCCAAAGGCTTATACACACGTAAAACATCCTCTTTCACCAAGTCTGCATTTGAGCACACAGCCTCTGTCATAACGTCGGTTACGTTCTGAGAGAAAAATTTAGAGCTTAAGGCATCTACAATCTTAACCAAAGACTCTTTATCTCCCATTGCGCCCAATACGTTTATTGCGTATACGCTAAGCTCTTCGTTATCGCAAAAAGCAAATTTTAGCAAGCCGTCCTTAGCGTCATTTCTCTTTTCAAGCGTCTTGCATAAGATATCAGAAACCGAGCCGTTTTCCAAAACGCCCTCCTCAAGCTCGCCAAGAAGCTCCTCTGCGCTCATTTGGCCGTAATACTCCAGCGGTGTAAGACCGCCCAAGCTACCGTTTGGAAGACTTGCAAACTCTTCGTACAAGGATTCGATTTTCTTCTCTATTTCGCTTGCCGAAAGATTATCGGCATTATTTTCAATAAAGCTATTTAAATACTCGTCAAAAAGAGCGTCAATATCAATTTTCATCCTTTTTCTCCGTAAGCTCAATTATTTTTACCACGTCTTGCTTCTTTGCCCCAAACACCTCGTAAGCGGCGTCGCTGTTTACAAAAACGCTCAATCCCGAATAGAAATACATAGCGCAAGATAATGCGGATATACTCTTTACCTCGTTTATATTACCCGTCGCAATCAGTTCGTTTTGAAGCTCTGAAGCGCCTATCGACAATCTGTATAGTTTTTCGAGGTTTAGCACGGATAATCTTCCAAAAGCCTTTGCGTAAGCTTTTTTAAAAAGCTCCCTGTTCTGCTCCTTGAAATCGGGTCTGTTAAAGGTCAAGGTCATAAAGAAATTTTCGTAAACGACCTTTACTCTTGCATCACTCGTGCAGTCGCATAAAACGGACACTATGCTTTGCTTTACGGTATCCGACACGGCGGGATTTACCAGCTGCTCCTTGATTTTGCGTTGCAAGCCCTCATCTCCCGAGCGAGTGTATATCCATGCCAAGCTGAATTTTAAATTATCGTCCTTAGATGAAAAACACCAATCTGCAAGCTCAAAAAGCTGCTTTTGAGTGTACTCAATAAGTGTTTTGTCTCCGTTTATAAAGCTCTTTACAATTTCGGTATTTTCTTTAGTTACGCCCTCGGGCACGGAAAATTCTATCTTTAACTGTTTGTAGAGAGGTTTTCCGTCTACCGCGCTCTGAGCGACCTTTAAATAATACAGCGAAGGATAGCTGTACGAAAGCAAATACGCTCTTTTAAAGCAATTTTCAGCGCCCTCAAAGTCGCCCCTGTTATACAGCAAAAAGCCCTTTATATAAGCCGTGTTTGCGTCGTTGCAGTTATCTCTAAGCAGTTCGTCTGCCAATAATAGCGCCTGCTCGTAAAAGCCGTAATCGCAAAGCGAATTTAACTTTTTATACTTTTCCTCATCGTCGCAGGGATGATAGCTGACAAGCAACTCTTTATACCTTTCAGCGTCGTCAAGCCCCAACGCCGAGCTTAAATCTATAGCGAGGGATATCGCCGTCAGGCTTTTATATCCGTTATCTAAAGACTGCTTCACGTTTGAGTGCGAATTGGAAAAATCTCCCATATTGAGGTAAATGCAAGCTCTTTCAAAGGCTGCCTCGCCAAATATAGGGCTGTCTTCCTTTATCTCCTCTAAAACCTCCAACGCCTTTTCATAGCTTTGCTCGCTTGAAAAGCCGTAAGCTCTTTTCATAATCTCGCCGTCTATTTCCTCTCTCGTTTTATCCTTAACCAAATGGAATTGAGGCTTTTCGCATTGGCTTAATTCGTCAAGATACGACTCCATTACCTCTGCGTAAACGCCGTCAATTTCCTCTCTTCGCATAAGCTGCTCGTTAAAATAATAGCCTGCCATATACTTATTTTCAAGAAAATAAAAGCACGCTCCAAGTCCGTTAAAGCCCTCCCAATACGAGCTTTCCTTTGCCCTTGAAAGATAACGAAACCACATATGAACGCCATTTTCAAACAGTCCCAATTCTGCGTATATGTCGGCAAGGTGCGCGCAGACCTCTGCGTTTTTGGGTCTTTGCTCCATTTCGTTCAATAACGCAGAAAGAGCAGAAAGATAGTCGCCCCTTTCACAGCACTCGTTAGCCCTGCTTAAGACCATATCAAGCGTTTTTTTGTATTTTAAGCGATTGTTTTTCATTTTATTTTCCAAGTAACTTATCTACGTCCTCTTTGAAATATACGTACTTTTTGTCACAAAAATGGCAGCAGACCTCTATTTTACCCTCTTTTTCTACGGTATCGTAAAGCTCGTCCTCGCCCAAGGTTATAAGAATTCCGTCAATGTATTCTTTTGAGCAGTTACACACGTATGAAGGGTTATATTCGGTGAATTCGTATTCGCTGAAATATTCCTTTATAATACCCTCTGCGCCAATTAAATTAATCTTTGCGCTTACGTCGCCAAACTGAGATATCAGCTTTTCGGCTTTTTCAATGCTTTCATCCGAGCAGTTGGGCAGCGGCTGAATTATAATACCGCCTGCGCCGATACAGGTTTCGTCCCTGCCGATAAGCACGCCTATAGCCATTGCCGTAGGCTGCTGCTCGCTGTAAGCGTAATAAGCCGTAAAATCCTCTGCGATTTCACCGCTTACAAGGTCGCATCTGCCAACGTAAGGCTCTTTAAGCCCAAGATTTTTTATAACCGTTATAGAGCCGTTTCTGCCGACTATACCGCCTACGTCAAGCTTTCCCCTTGCATTTAAGGGCAAATCGGCGGAAGGGTTGCCTATTAAACCCCTTACGTGCATTTTACCGTCAGCTGCGGCAACGATTTGTCCGCCCTTTCCGTCACCCTCTACCGTTACGGACAGTCTTTCGTCCTCATGCTTTAAGGAAGACGACATAAAAGCCGTTACGGTAAGCACTCTGCCGAGCGCAGCCGCGCATACCGGCGTCAAATTATGCAATTTAATAGCCTCGTTTACTATATCGGTTGAATCAATGACGGAAAGTGAAATTTCCCCGTCAAAAATCAGCGTTTTAAAAAGTTTTCCCATATCTATCTCTTTATTGCAATAAAATTATTTCTTTGACTGTCAGCCTTAAGCTCTTCGCCCAAATGTCCGCTGACCTCGACGACGTCAAAGCCCACCTCGGTTAATAACCCTACAACCTCGTCTGCACTGTAAAGGTATTGCACGTGAGCTTCATCCTGTCTTTTGTAAACGTCTGCTTCTTTCACGAAAAAGGTCAGCTCCATTTTTACGCTGTCATCATTAAGCGTATTAAACCACAAATACGTTACGTCATCGGTGTCTTCGCCGAATAAGTTGTTCGCAAGAATATGCTTGAGCTTATATTCGGACGATATATCAAAGAGCAAAACCCCGCCCTTTTTCAGAGAGGAATAAAAGCTTTTAATTGCGCTTTTAAACTCTTTTTTATTCAAATAATTCATACCGTCGTTTATAACGGTAATAAAATCAAGCTTTTTAAAGCTTTTGAAATTTTTTAAATTTTGCAGCTGATAATCTATAACCAATCCCTCTCTCAAGGAGTTTGAATTTGCCTCTGAAAGCATACTTTCCGAGCAGTCCACTCCGTATACGTCGTAGCCCTTTTTCTTTAAAAATCTCGTAAAATAACCGCTGCCGCAAGCGCAATCGCATCCGACCTTGCCCTTTGCATATTCGCTTAGCTTATTAAAAACATACTGCGACCATTGTTCATAGTCGCAGGTGTTTATAAGCTTTTCGTAATGTTTGGCAAGCGCGTTATAAGCCTTACCTTCCATAATTATTCTGTCTCCGTTTCGTTTTCTGCCTTCATAAGCTCCTCAATAGTTTCAGTCTTATTCTCCTCGCCTGCATGCTCTTCGGAATACTTATCGCTATCTCTACGCATAGCCTCCTTGGTCTCTTCAAGTCTTTCAAGGTCCTTTCTGCTAAAGCTCGTAGGAAGCTCGTAAATCTCAACGTCGTAGTCGGTAACCGGCTTAACGTGTTTTTCTTTAAACTTCGATTTTTCGATAACGAGAGGCTCGCCGTCGCCTTCGTCGGCATTTGCCTTGTATATACCTCTGTTTTTCTTTGCTCCGGGAACTTTGTCGTTAATAAACTTATCAAATACCCAATGCGAATAGTTTGTCCACACGAGCATAAACAGCGAAAATCCCCAAATAATGCAAAGCATTACGCCTAAGATTGTGATAAATTGCATTCCGAGGAAAATTATAATAAACCAAACGGCGGCAAATAACACGAAGAAAATATTAGTCGGAATAAGCGCAATTGATAGAATAAACGAGTTGCGAATTAAATTTTTAAAGCTCAGCTTATAGTTTATTCCGAGTGTAATCATATATAAAAACATCAAGGTGGACAAGCTCATAATCATATAAGTTACGACCTGTGTGCCAACAAGCAGCCACGCCTTGCCCTGATGCGAAGCTATCATAATTGAAGACATATTGATGGAAATAATCGAAACCATCATTATAACTGCGTAGATAACGAGGGACACGAGAACTATAAAATAGTTCTTCTTAACCCCTTTGAAAAAGTCGCTCGTTACCATAACGCCTTCTGTCCAAACGAGATTACGCATAACGTAAAAGCCGCCCGATATAGCAACTGCGCCAATGGCTATCGCAATGAACATATATTTGAAAACCTCAATGTTAAGCATCATTGAAAGATTTGGCTCAAGCCCTGCGCTATTGGGATAGAAGGGATAAGCTAAGCCTACGTTTTGAGAAAACGGATATACCTGACCGTAAGAGGATTTGAGCATAAATCTCATCAACACAACGAACAGTACAGGAATAAGAAAAACCATCGTAAGAAGATTAAGCCCGCACATTTTTCCCTTATTGGTTTTAAAAACGTCCCAGCCAAGCTCCCATCTGTTTGTAGGAAGCGTTGAACGAGCGTAGGTCTCAGACCTTTCAGGTCCTTCTATTATTCTTGTCATAAAGCCTTTTTTAGCCATTATTCACCTCAACCGTTTACGTATAATATTACTGAACAAGTAATATATTATACTATTATCAGGAATAATACAAACGTTTTTGATAACTTTTTAAAAAAATCATTTATATTTCACACGGAGACGTTTAATGAATTACCTTTTTAAAGGAGTTGCGACGGCGCTTTACACCCCCTTCACTAAAGACGGAATAGACTTTGAAGGGCTTGAAAAACTGATTTGCAGACAGCTGAAGGCAAAAATCGACGCCTTGGTATTTTTAGGTACGACGGGAGAATCTCCTACGGTAACAAGGCTTGAGCGAAGACAAATTATAAAATTTGCAGTAAGTAAATTAAAGGGTAAAATACCCATAATAATTGGCACGGGGTCGAATTGCACGGCAACGGCGTGCGAGCTGACCGCCGAGGCAAAGGACTTAGGCGCGGACGCCTCGCTGATTGTAACGCCATACTACAACAGATGCGAGCAAGAGGGCTTGCTTTTACATTATAAGGAAATTTCAAACCGCTGTAAATTTCCGTTTATAATTTACAACGTCCCTAAAAGAACGGGCGTAAACGTAGAGCCCGAGACTGCAGTTGCTCTTTTTTCAAACGATTATGCAGTAGGACTGAAAGAGGCAAGTACGGATAAAAATCATATAGAAAGCCTGTTTATGCTGTCAAATAAAAGATTGCCGGTATACTGCGGTTCAGATGAGCTATCCTCCTTTTTCTTAGAGACCGGCTCAATGGGCGCAATCTCGGTCGCATCAAACGTAATTCCTTGCAAATTTAAAGAATTTATCAGCGATTTTGAAAGTAATTATGAAAAGCATAATCTATTAAATCAATCTTTTTTTAAAGAGTTTTTTAAATTGCTGTCTTCAAAAGTAAACCCCATCCCAATAAAATGTATAGCTGAGATTTTATACGAGGAGAAATGCAATTTAAGACTCCCCTTATCAACTCCGGATAAAGCATACTTTGAATATTTAAACTCGGCAATAAGCAAGCTCATAAAAAACAACGACTTAAAGAAGGAGGACTTATGTTAAGACTTATAATATGCGGAATAAACGGAGCAATGGGAAATACAGCATATAATTTGGCAATAAAGCGGGGGCATAACGTAGTATGCGGAATTGACAAGGTTACCGTCGGTAAAACCGAATGCCCCGTATATAAAGATTTCGACCAGATAAACGAGCACGCAGACGTGATTATAGATTTCTCTTCACCGTCTGCATTGGACGGACTGCTTTCTTACGCGTTGACAAACAAAACGCCTTTGGTTTTATGCGCGACGGGTTATTCTACCGAGCAGGAATACAGCATTGCACAAGCCTCGAAGAATATACCTATATTCAAATCTCCCAACACCTCGGTTGGAATAAGGCTGTTTTCCCACCTTTGTCAAATCTTAACTGAAAACGCAAAGGGCTTTGACATTGAAATTATAGAAAAGCATCACAAAAACAAAAAGGATTCGCCGTCGGGTACGGCAAAGCTTCTCTCTGACTGCATTGCAAAAGCTCAAAATAAAGCAAATATGAGTGAGCAGTCACAGAAAACAACCTCAAAAACAGCAATTCACTCTATACGCGGCGGCTCCGTCGTAGGCGAACACTCGGTCGTATTTTTAGGGGAATACGAAAGCTTTACCCTAACCCACACCGCTCACAGTAAGGAGCTTTTTGCAAAGGGAGCTATCGACGCGTGCGAATTCATAATGAACAGCCATAACGGGCTTTACGGTATGAGCGACCTAAGTTTATAAAATAAAAGAATGAGGAGCAATCGAAATTGCTCCTCTTTATATATTAATAGTTACCCGTATATTGCTTTTTGTCATATACCGTTTCAACGGTAATATTTCCGTTTACGACTATTTCAATAAACCTGGTATCCTTTGAATACATAGCTCCCGTTTCCTTAATCTTCCATCCGTTAAACGCGTAATCGCCCGTTATATCTTCAGGAATTGAAGGAAGGTCAATACTCACTTTTTCGCCAGCCCTGACAGTAAGCGTCTTAATTTTTACCTGCCCGTTATACGAGGTTTTGTACGAAATGGTCACAACGTAAAGCACCTCTTCGCTTTCAGATTCACCTTCGGTCTCAGGCTGACTTTCAGACTCTTGAATTGACTCGCTGTCACCCTCGCTTTCAGACTCGGACGCCGATGGAATACTGTCTTGATACGACTCGCTTTCGCCGTCGGGCTGACTGTCCTTTGACTCGTACGGATTAACGATAGGGGTTGACACGCTTTCGCGGCTTTCGCTCTTACTTTCGGATTGGCTTTCAGAAGCGGAAACAGATGCGCTTTGCGATTCTTTTTTTGATTCGCCGTTGGGGTCGCCCGTAACCTCCATACAGCCCGTAAATGAACTTAATAATATAGCAATTATTAAAGCAGAAAGTATCCTTTTCATACTTCTCTCCTTTATTTTTCTCCCATATATTTTACTATATTACAATCGGGCTGTCAAGGAGTTTTTTGAATTTAGCTATATATAAATTTTTTGCCCCACGTATACGCTGTCCGTTTTATTTTTTAAAATTAACCTTCTTAAAAGCTCTTTATCATAACGGGCAATTTTTTCAAGGGTGTCCTCCGGCTTCACTATATATTCTTCCCCTTCTACGGCTTCTATCAGAATATACTCCCCCTCTTTTATTTCTTCGTCTAAATGGTTTATCTCTATCAAAACCTGTTGCGTCGTATGAAATTTATCAGCCACGGCGCGCAAATCGTCGCCCCTTTCAACCATATATAAAAACTTGCTTTTTACCTTTGATAAATTGTTTAAAATTCTATTTTCTATCATAGTTTAATTATATGTGTAATAGAATTTTTATATAACGATATACGAGGTGAATTTTCTCAAAAGTGTTTAATACGGTAGTAATTGTAACGGCATTTTCCTGCGTAGAGCGATTTTTAGGCTTTTTATACAGAATATTTCTTTCACGCACGTTAGGCGCCGAGGGTCTTGGGCTTTATCAGATATCTCTTTCGGTATTGGGATTATTTATGACGGTCACATCGTCGGGAATACCAATAACAGTCTCCCGACTTATGATAAAGCACAAGCAGGAAAAGAAAAGCCAAAGAGCTGCTGCAACTGTCAGTGCAGGAATTTTGACCGCTATTGCAACGAGTATACCGTTAACCCTTCTTGCCTTTTCAAAAAGCGGTATTTTAAACGCGCTGTTTTCCGACGAGCGATGTATTCCGATTTTTGCAATAATGGTTCCCGGCTTAATTTTCACGTCGGTTTACGCCGTAATAAGGGGTACTTTTTGGGCAAATCAACAGTTTTTAACTTATAGTATAATCGAATTTTTAGAAGAGTCCGTTATGCTTATAGCAGGTATAATACTGGTAAACTGCGCCGTAGATATAACGAAGGGCGTTCACATGGCAGGATATGCGGTACTGATTTCTTACCTCTTTTCTTTTACCGTATCCATCGCGGTGTTTTTTATAAGAGGCGGAAAGCTTTCTCTTCCTTTTGGAGAATTTTCTCCGCTGATTAAATCCTCTGCACCGATTACCGCAATGAGAACGTCAACCTCGTTTATAAACACTCTCGTTGCCGTTATTTTACCTGCAAGATTAGTCTATTACGGAATTACCTCCTCCGACGCCGTTGCTCTTTTCGGAAAGGTTTTCGGCATGGCATTCCCCTTAATTTTTATGCCGTCGACATTAATTGGCTCTATCGCCTTGGTTTTAACCCCGAAAATTTCTGAAAATTACTATTCCCGTCAATTTTACACATTGAAAAGCAACGCGGAAAAATCATTGAAGTTTTCTTGCCTTATCGCCTGTATTATAATTCCCGTTTTTCTTTGCCTGGGACAAGAAATAGGCTCGTTTATCTATTCGGACAGCTCGGTTGGAGTTTACGTAGCTAAAGGGGCGGTAATTATGCTCCCGCTCAGCATTTCAATCATATCGACGAGCCTGCTCAATTCCTTAAATAAAGAAAGACAGACCCTCCTTTCTTTTTTCGCAGGAGCGTCCGTCATGATAATCTGTATTTACTTTTTACCGCCAATCTTAGGCATCGACTGTCTTATATTAGGCATGCTTTTAAACTATACCGTTACTGCTATAATAAACGTCTTAATGCTTTATAAGCAAATTCCCGCTAAGCTTAACGTAATCAAATACTTTGCTCTTTCAGCATTATCCGTTGTACCCTCAGCCATATTCGGACTGTTGCTTAAAAACGTTTTGGCAAAAAGACTGGGCACCTTCCTCATTATTGCGGTTTGCTCGGCTTCAGTAGTGCTTTTTACAGCTCTCGTTATGCTGCTATTGGGTCTGCTTACGTTTATATTTGAAGCTACCGAGCCTCATATAAGAGAAAAATCAAAGCTCAAGGCTTTTAAAAAACGGAACTCTTTTAATAATTGGAATTAACACGAAAAGTAAAGCGTAATTTAACAGGCTAACAAAAATTTGCCCCTGCACGAAATATCTCGTTACCAAAAATTCACCAAAAGACGCCTTGTTGAAATATGCCACCCATAAAAAGGTACTGTTTATACACAAGGAGCAAATAACGAAGGTCGTAACAGAAACAACTCCCAATTTTATATATAGCGTTAAATGCGATTTGTTTTTGAAAAAATGGAAAATGCAGCCTGCAATAAAAGCCATCATTCCAGTAGCAAGCCCTATCCACGGCGCGTACGCGCCAAATGGGTTTACGAAAAAACCGACCATATCGCCGATAAAACATGCGGCAAAGCCTGCGCCTGAGCCTAAAAGAATACCGATAAGACACGAAACCGCAGTAGTCAGGGAATATTGCACCGTGCCGAGCTTGAATTCAAAAAAGATATTGCAAACGATTGAAAGCGCGACCATCATCGCAACGTAAGCAATTTTTCTCGACCTTTTTTCATTTAAAACGAAGGGCGAAAAAATCAATCTTTTCCAATTTTTGAACATAAAAAAACCTCCCACGAAAAGTAGAGAGACCAAAACAAAAAATTTTGCATTGGATGCGCCAAAAAATCGCAAGGTCATACCTTTTCGTCCACGTTCAACATCCCGTTACGTGGCACTTAACGCTTTTTGTACTACTCTGCTTTCAAATTGTAAATTTATGATAATACTTTTAAAAAATTTTGTCAAGCGCTTACATAATTGCAAATGTTGTTTTACATAATAATTTTATGATTATTATTTTTATCAGGTCGATAGTCGTTTTTACCACGCTGTTAATCGTTATGAGAATAATGGGTAAAAGACAAATCGGCGAGATGCAACCCTTTGAATTGGTTATAACCCTTTTAATTTCCGAGCTTGCCTGTATACCTATGACGGACGTTTCTGTCCCTCTTTTATACGGAGTAGTAGCAATAGTTGCGGTATTTATATTACACCAGCTGATTTCAATTTTACAGCAGACGAGCCAAACGGCAAAGAGAATACTCAGCGGTAAGCCCTCTCTCGTTTTAAACAAAAACGGAGTTGACTTTTACGAGCTTAAGCAAAACAATATGGACGTTGAGGACTTGATTGAATCTATGCGCTCGGCAGGCTTTTATTCCTTGGACGACTTAGACTACGCTATTTTTGAATCAAACGGCAAGCTTTCGACCAAAGAAAAAATAGATTACGATAAAAAGAAAACCGCCCTGCCCCTTATAATAGTAAACGACGGAAGCGTAAACAAAAAAAATCTGTCAATTATAAAAATGAGCATGGACGAGCTTAATAAAATTATAAAATCAAACGGCGCAAAATCGTTAAAGCAGGTAGGCGTAATGACGGTGGACGGCAACGGAAAGGTTTATTTTCAGCTACAGAACACAAAATACACGACCTTTAACGTCAAGCTCAAAGAGGGGGTAAAATGGTAAAGACAATATATTCTATAATCATATCAATACTAATTTTAGCGGCGATTGGCGTATTCGAGCAAATTTATTTAACCAACGCGTTTGAAAGCCTTAACGAGGACTTTACTGCAGCTTATCAAAAAATCAAGGATGAGAAGGCTACGGCAGACGACGCAATCGCAATCAAATCAAGATGGCTTTCGCAAAAGAAAAAACTACACTTTTTTATCTCTCATAACGATATAAGGGAAATGGATTTATGGCTTTCTGAGGCGGTAGCCTATTTAAAGCTTGGAAATTTGGAAGAATCGGTTTCTAAGATGGAGGTTGCAATCAGCTTAACCGAGCAGCTGCCGCAAAATTATTTAATTCGTTTTGAAAATATACTGTAAAGCATTGAAAAAGCCACGGCAGCGCCGTGGCTTTTTCTGCTTTTAACAAGTCTATGTCATTAATAAACGACCGCTTTTTTGAGACTGATTAAATACAATAGGTTGCAGTTAACGCTATATAAGCCTTAAAATTAATCTTCCTTTTCAAAAAGTCTCCTCATAAACATCGGAAGTCCGTCGTCCTCATCCTCTTGCTCAATCTCTTCCTCTAAATCAAGCTCGTAATCGGAGAAATCGTAGGCGCCGGGCTTATTTACACTCGGTATTACGTTGTCCTCTTCTTCAACTGCTCTTTCTTTTACCGAAGGGTTTTCTTGCTTCTGCTCTTGAGAAATTTCGGTTTCCGCTTTGCAAACAGGAGCATTTTCCTCTTGTATTGTCGATTGCTCAACGTAATTTACGTTTTCGGCCTTTACCTGCTGGAAAGCAAACGAAGCGGTCGGTCTTACAGACCTTTCTCTGAGCTCAAATCCCGTTGCTATAACTGTTATCTCTATTTCGTCCTCAAAATCGTCCCTGACGTTTGCGCCGAAAATTATATTTGCAGACGAATCGTCGACCGTTTCCTTAATCAATTTGGCAATTTCGGTAATTTGACTGAGGGTCATATCTCTTCCGCCCGTCACGTTTAAAATGACCCCCTTTGCTCCCTCTATGGTAGTTTCGAGCAACGGACTGTTTATCGCCTTTCTCGCGGCGTTTATAACCTTATTTTCGCCCTTCGCTCTGCCTATGCCCATATGAGCAAGTCCTTGGTCCTTAATTATGGTCTTTACGTCTGCAAAATCCAAATTAATAAGAGCCGGAGTTGCAATGAGGTCGGAAATTCCGCATATACCCTGTCTTAAGGTATCGTCTGCAAATTTCAGCGCGTCAAGCATCGGTACGTCCTGCGAAAGCGAGCTTAAAAGCTTATCGTTGGGAATTATAACGATAGTGTCAACGTATTTTCTAAGGTTTGCGATACCGTTAAGAGCATTTTGCTGTCTGCGCATACCCTCGAACTCAAACGGCTTGGTAACTACGGCAACTGTTAAACAGCCCTTGGATTTTGCTATTCTTGCAATTACCGGCGCCGCTCCCGTTCCCGTTCCGCCACCCATTCCGGCAGTTATAAACAGTAAATTAACGCCTTCTAAGGCCTTTTCTATCTCTTCTCTTGACTCTTCCGCGGCGTTAGCTCCTATAGATGGGTCTGAGCCTGCGCCCAAACCTCCGGTTAAATTCTTACCTATTGCTATTCTGTTTTCAGGCGATGCCTTAGACAGCATCAGCGCTTGTCTGTCCGTATTAACCGCTACGAATTCTGCGCTGGTTATTCCTGAGTCAATCATCCTGTTTATAGCGTTATTACCGGCGCCGCCAACACCCATAACCTTGATTTTACAAAGCTGAACGCTTTCCTCCGGGGTATCGGTTTGCTCGTAAAACGAATTAAAATCTATCATAAAATGAAAATTTCCTCCGTGGTAGATTAACTTATCTTCTCTCTTTGTCCTTTAAGGCGTAGCTGAGCATTGCAAAGACGGACGACTCGTCAGGCTTAGAATGCATAGGAACCTTAGGAACCAAAATTTCGACCTGAGAGCCAAGCCTTGCGGAAAGATGCGATTTTATACCTCTCAGATAAGCCAAGCCTCCTCCCGTAAGATAAATTCTTAAATTATCCGCATAAGCCGAGGCGCTGTCTTCTATAAACTCTGAAACCAAGCCAATAAAATTATCAACAACCTCGATTGCTATATCGTTTACCTGCTCGCAAGAAAATTTTAATTCCCCGTCGTCGGAGATAACGGTATAGGCAGAGCTACCCGAAAGACTGTGAGCGAAATTAATTTCTCTTTTAAGCTTTTCCGCATCGGCAACCGTAAGTCCAAACGCTTTTAGTAAATGATAAGTTAAATACCCTCCGCCAAAATCGTCACAGCACTCGGCTAAAATACCGTTACCCAAATGCAGGGTAAGCTCTGACGTGATATACCCTACGTCTAACAAAAGCGAAGGGAATTCTCTTTCCTCTCTGCTTAAAAGATATTCGCCCTCAGCTTGTCCGACAAAAACGAATCTTACGTCTTTTATCTTAAGCTGAGCCAAAATTTTACGCAAAAGATTAGTAAAATACCTATCGCACGCATAGTAGGTAATAGCCCCTCCCAGAAGTGAAGAAACTACTCCAATAGGGTTGACAACCCTTCTGTTATCGTCTAAAGCAAAGAATATTTCGCTGCAGCCTATTACCTCAAAGCCCTCTGCCGAAACCTTACTCTTGCCCTCGTTTAAAAGTGTGTCGACGTCCTTTTGTCTTATTCTTCTTGCCTTACCGAGAGAAATTTTATATTTCTTATTTTGCAGGTCAACAAAAACACCGGGCACGCTTACGTAAAGCTCGGTAATCGGGCTTGCCATGACCTCAGCAACCTCTTTAACAGCGTCCGAAACAGCCTGCGATAAATCGTTCTCATCAAAAAACTTACCCTCGGCAAAGCCTTCGTACTGCTTTACGGAATGTCCTTTCACAGCAACCGTATTATTAACGCCTCTCTCGCCTGCAATAACCGTTACTGCATACGAACCTATATCTAAAACCGTTACTCCTTTAAATGCCATTTTTCCCTCGTGCTTTACGCCTTGTGCTCGTAAACGTGTTCTATTGCAATTTCCTTGCTTGCCTTCGTGTAAACCAACAGATATCCGTTTCTCTTTTGACCTTCGCTAAGCAAATGATAAGCCTTTTCAACCTCGGCGGCCTTCGCTACGATTGCCTTAGCCTGAGCCTGAGCCTCTTTACCCTCGTCTGTAAGCTTAGGGTCTGACGGCGCGAACGAAAACTCAATCACCGCTCCCGTTTTGGTATTAAACCTAATCCAATTCTGGTCACCCATAACCGTCACGCCCTGAACGAGGTTAAGCCCGTCGGTAAAGCCTGCGAACACAGCCGTCATCCTTCCTACCAAAACGTCGTTTTCAGCGCCTATTTTTTGCCCTAAAACCAAAGTTTCCGCGTTAATCGTAACGTTTGTCAATGTTATCTTTATTATTCCCTTACCAAGCTGACTCCCGTCTGAAACCTTTTTCAACAGATAGTATTCACTGTCAGTTACGTAATACTCGCCGTTATATAAAATCGCAAACCTTTCTTTTCTTCTTGCAACCTCAATTTTTATTCTGTCCGGAAATACCTTTTTAACACGATTGACGCTTAAGTACGGGTCCTTCGAAAGGGCCTCGGCAACCTCGTCCTCCTTAACCTTGAAAAACGATTTGCCCTTATAGGTTGATTCAATCAGGCCGTTCACCTTATCGTAGGTAGCAATTTCCTCAGTCGCTTCGGCGACGATGTCTATTTCTACGTGTCTTATTTTGAAGAGCCATACGAACGATACTGCGGTAGCCAAAACGAATACCATTACCGTGCTCAACAATATTATACCTTTGTTCTTCATATTTTTCTCCGTATTAATAGCTTTCGCGCCGTATCCTCGCGCCGAGCTGCGAAAGCTTGTTTTCTATTCTGTAATACCCTCTGTCAACGTGAGAAACGTTGCGAATTTCAGTTTCACCCTCAGCAGAGAGAGCACCTATGATAAGCGCGGCTCCTCCCCTTAAATCGCCTGCCGTTACCCTCGCGCCGTGAAGCCTGCTGCCTTCTACCAAGCAAAGATTATCAAACGTTTCGACGTTTGCGCCAAGCTGCTTCAACTGCTCAACGTATGCAAATCGCCGAGGAAAAACCCTTTCAACGATTGCCGTAACGCCCTTTGCCGTACATGCGCATGCAACCAATTGAGGCTGCAGGTCGGTTGGAAAATCGGGATAGGGTCCCGTAACGATTTTACCAAACCCCTTTATATGCCGAGAAAACCCTATATTATATATATTATCATTAATACTATGTATTTTGCAAGCGTTATTTTTAAAAAAATTATTATCAATAACCGATTTTTTATCGCCTACTACGTCTATCTCAAGCTCGCCGCCCACGCTTGCCGCCGCATATAAAAAGGTTCCAAGCTCTATTCTGTCCGCATTTGGAAGAATCGACACCTCGTTTTTACATAAGGATAATCCTCCCTCTACCGTTACGGTATCCGTTCCGGCCCCCATTACGCGCGCTCCAATTAAATTCAAATAGTTTTGCAAATCGACGATTTCAGGCTCTTTCGCGCAATTTTTCAGTACCGTTGTGCCGTTTGCCCTGATGGCCGCCATGATAAGATTTTCGGTCGCCCCAACGCTTGGAAACCTCAAGGTTATATTACTTGCCTTTAAGGTCTTACCGTAGAAAACCTTTTCCTCTCCCTCGGCTACCGAAACACCCAACGCCTTGAGTCCGTCGACGTGTATATCAATCGGTCTTTCGCCGATATTGCATCCGCCCGGCATTCTTAAAGAGGCGCACCCGAATCTGCAAATCAACGCCCCGACAGTAAAAAGCGATGCTCTGATTTCGGAGGTTAAGCTTGGCGGCAGCACCCAGCTGTTTAAATTCTCGGTATCAAGAAAAAGCAAATCTCCTTCGAAATGATATTTACCGCCCAACGACTTTATTATTTCGCACATTACTAAAACGTCGCCTATTTTGGGACAGCGCTCAATAACCGTTTTTCCCTCTTTGATTATACTTGCGCTGATTAGAGGTAAAATTGAATTTTTTGCGGATTGAATTTCTACTCTTCCACAAAGCCTACTGCCTCCGCTTATTATAAATTTTTCCATTTTTCCTCCGCATATAGATATTTTATTGTATGACGGAGAAATATAAAAGGTTAACCGCCCTTAGATATATTAAAAACAACCCCATAAGCAAATAAAAATGTAATTAAAGAGGTATTTCCGGCAGAAACCAATGGTAAGGGCAATCCCGTAGGCGGAATACTTCCCGTAACGACGAGGGCGTTTACCAAACACTGTATACCCATAATTGCCGACACGCCCGTGGCAATTATAAAGCCGAAGTAATCCTTGCTTTTTATGCCCACCCTTATACCTCTTATAACTATGAAAGCTATGAGCGAAAAAAACAGCGTTAAGCCGACGAAGCCTATTTCCTCTCCTATAACAGCCAAGATAAAATCGCTTTCGGAAAAGGGTAAAAATCTGAATTTTTGTCTCGAATTAAAAAGCCCCACGCCAAACAGTCCGCCCGAGCCGAGAGCGTACAGCGACTGAATAAGCTGATACCCCTCCCCCTTGGGCGACGCCCACGGATTTAAAAAGGCTGCAAGCCTCTTTAACCTGTACGGCTCTGCTATTATCAGTAACGGCACGCAAGCAACGACGGGCGCAAGCAATATAAAAAAGTGGCTCAGCTTCATGCCCGAAATAAAAAGTATTGCAAGCATCAAAAGCCCGAAGCACACGGTTATAGACATATTGGGCTCTAAGATAATACAAACGCAGACGGTCGCGCCGACTAAAACTATTGGAAGAACGCCTGAAAAGCTTTTGGCCCTCAATGGGTTTTTATCAAAATACGAGGCGGCGAACAAAATAAAGCACACCTTTGCGATTTCTGACGGCTGAATAGTTATTCCGCCTATTTTCAGCCATCTCGTTGCTCCGTAATTTGAAAAGCCTAAGGGAGTAAAAACCAACAGCAATAGGGCTATCGCTATAATTATGCTCAAAAGCCCTATTTTTTTGTATCGCCGATAATTAAAATTGCTACCGAACAGCATTGCGCCGTAGCCGATTAGCAATCCCACCAAATGCTTACCGGCGACGTAAAAGCTATTTCCGTAAGTCGTTAAAGAATTATATTTACTCGCCGAATAAACGAAAACCAAACCGATTAGCGAAAGAGCGACTACTGAAAAAAGGAGCAGAACGTCTCCACCCCCTCTTTTCTTTATTTCCTCAGAATTTTTTACGTCAATCATTAAAGCTCTCCACGTATCGTATAAACTCATCTCCTC
>JAZNDO010000103.1:0-6044 GCA_045588105.1 Christensenellaceae bacterium
TGTATCCCTCTTTATTATATTTTTTTAAAATTTTATAAATTTTAAATTTTATCCGTTATTTTTGTAAAACAAGTAAAAGCGCCTCCAATTAAAGAGACGCTTTTACCCTTTTTTATTTAAGGGGGATTTGTGTAGGCTATAAAAAGCAAGCTCATCTTGCTTACAGCCATATAATACATTATTTTTGTGATATCGCCGTGAATAAAAAGCAAAAATACAGAAAAGAAAATGTAAAAACGAGACTACGCATTTTCATAGACCGTTAATAGCGCTTGCTCAACCCTTGCCTCCTCCACAGCCAGATAAGCTCCGCCCGAAAAAACACAAGTAAATATGGACATATGCTCCTTTCGTATAGCATTTATCACCTCGTAAGACCTTTGACAGGGAGTTAAATAAATAACAAAAACGTTTTCTTTTCTTTGCAATCCGTCTATTTTACCCTCAAATTCCCCCTCAACGCAGACCTCTAAGCAGTCTTTTGAGCTTACGCTGCAAATAATTTTTACAGCTTGATTTTCCAAGTCCCTCAGCAGACGATATCCCTTCTCCCGTTGCGTTATTTTCAAGTATCTGCAATTTTTTCTGTACGCCATTGCAAAAGGCTTGTTTTGACTGTTTTCTATAATAGCCGTACCGCGAGAATACTTATTGAAGGTGTTTTTCAGCAATATTTTTGCGCCCGTACCGTATAAAGGCAAAACGCTTGCCGGATGTAAGACGGTAGCGCCGAATTCGCCCAACAGTCTCACCGTATCAAAAGATATTTCCTCTATCATATCGCTCTGCCGTTCTTTGGGGTTGAAAGGGAATATTCCGTCCACGTCGGTAAAATTCAAATATTCCTCCGCTCTTAAGCCCCTTGCTATTATTGCGCCCGAGAAATCACTCCCTCCCCTTGAAAAAATTTTTATTTTACCGTTTGGCAGCGCGCCGTAAAACCCACCGCACACAAACCGTCCAACCTCGGTAAAGGCTTTTGCTGTCTGATATTCGCACAGCCCCAAATTAAGCTCTCCGTTACCGTAAAACCCAATCAGCTCAGAGCTGTCAACAAAGGGCAAGCCGTAATAAGCCGCAAACAATTTGGCGTAAAAATATTCACCCCTTGACAAAAGAAAATCGAGCGAGGGGTCTTTTTCAACCTCTTGCCCGACTGTCATTAGTTCATCCTTTATATTTTTGCCAAGACTTAACCCCTCAGCGTCACTTAAAACTCTTTCAATAAACGGCATTAAGGCCTTGTTTACAGCCTTACCCGACGATATCTGCTTACTTGCGTCAAGCAACAGGTCCGTAACCTTTTTGCCCGTCTCGGTTTTTCCTCCTGCAGAAACGACTACCGCCTTTATTTGCTTATCTCCATGCACCCACTCGGCAACACTCCTAAAGCCAACCTTGTCAGCCATAGACGAACCGCCGAACTTTGCCACCTTATACAAAGTTTAAAACTATAAACACGAATACGGCGAGGGCTGCCGAAACGGCGATTGACACTATTTCCCTTAATATTTTCTTAGGTTTTTTCGTTTTAAAATTACCTTGCATATCAATTCTCCTTTAAGTCGATATCTTCAGATTGAATTTGCCAAAAATACTCGGAAAGCGTTTGTCTTAAGGTCTCGGAATCAGCATATCTGCTTATTTTTCCGCTCTGCGCAACCGAAATAATACCGTTTTCCTCAGATACGATTATTGCCGTAACGCTTATCGTCTCGGTAATACCGATACCTGCGCGGTGGCGCGAGCCTAATTCCTTAGGTAAATTGCTCTCCTGCGACAAGGGTAAAAAGCATCCTGCTGCGTGCACCTTTTCGCCTACGATTACCATTGCGCCGTCGTGAAGAGGTGTTTTTGGATAAAATACGCTTTCTATTAACGGAGCGGAAATCGTAGCGTCTATAATCGTTCCGCTTTCGATAATCGAGCTTGGAAGATTTTCATCCGAAAAGATTATAATAGCTCCGATATTGTTTTTAGACATATTTAAAAGGGCTTTTACAATTTCGTCAACGTATTTGCTTTGATTGAACGACCTCTGTCCTTTATCTACCTTTCGGGGCTCGTTAGATTTTTTCACCCTGACCTTCCATATTCCCCTCTTTATTTCGGTAGAGAACATTGAAACTACTCCGACGATAAAAAGAAGCGGAACGATAAAGTAATTCCAGCCTGAAATTTCAGCAAGCATAAACACCGTTCCCGTAGAAAGTATATACACTACGAAAACGACTATTACCCATTTTGCGTTATTGTGACTAAGCACGCTGACGGTAAAATAAAACAGCACGAAGAGAAGGGCTATCGTCAAGGACGTCGTTAAAGCGTTTCCGCTGAAGGTCTGCCCAACCTTTGCTATAAATTCTTGAAAAGTCATGTTTTTCTCCTTGTGATTATATGCGATTAAAAACCGTATTATTCTTTTGTATGAAAGGATGCTTGCGCTCCCCTTCTTTTACCGAATTTAACCTATTAGCACGTTAAAGACAGAATTCCACACCGCAGAGCTTTGCTCAACGTATCCCTGCTTGAACCTTTCATCGTACAGAGCAAGTGAATCGACTATCTCTTTAAGTCTTTTCAACGAATACGCCTTTGCCTGCCTTCGCGCCATTTTTACGGCGTATTCTTTTATTTTAAGATGCTTTGCCACCTCGGCGTCGGTCTCTTGAGAAAGAGCAGAATAAAGCATTCGCCTATAGTGGTAATACAGCGATACGAAAAGCTTTTGCCCATCACCCGACGAAGACATCATCTCCATCAAGCAAGTATACGCATTTTCGTATTTTTTAGCAGAAATAAATTCAACGACCTCGTAAAGCTGATATTCCGTTTCCTTTACGCAAAGAGCGTCGACGTCCTTTTCGGTTATCTCTCCAGATTTTAAGGCGTAGGCAACGAGCTTTTCTATCTCTCCGTTGATTTTAGTCATATCTGCGCCGCTGTAATCAATTATCTTGTCAATTGCGCCCTGAGTTATCCTGACTCCGCCCTTTGAAGCCTGACTTTTTATCCAAATTGAGGCGACCGCCTCGTCACCCTTAAAGCAATCGACCTCGGTCACGTTAGCCATTTTTAATAAGCCGTCGCTTTTTGCCGTATTCGCGATTATAAACACGGTGGTTTCGCAAGGCTTTTCAAAATAAGATTTCAACGCCTTTAAATCCGCAACCAAAGGATAGTACTCCTTTGCTAAAACCACTCGCTTTTCACCCATAAACGGATAGCTGGTAAGAGCCGATAACAGCTTCTCGCTGTTAGATTTCAGCTCTCCGCCCTCAAAATTAGACAGATTCAGCCCCTCGTCTATGTTGCAGGCGTCGATAATAAGCCTCGTTGCGCGCTCTACTAAAAAGGCGTCGTCACCGCAAACGAGATATATAGGCATCATTCCCGATGCAAAACTTTTCTTCAAATCTTTAAATTTCATACTCTAGATATTATTTTATCACTTATTATGGCAAAAATCAAGAAATCAACCTACGTTTTGCTACATTTTATAGTGGAACGCCAAAAAAACTGCGTAGCGCGATAAACAAAATTACTACTGAAAGTAGTACGGCACAAGAAAACTTAGCCTTTTTAGGAATATTTACAAAATCGCTAACACATAAAAGCAAGGTGTAATAAATCGCCATAACGGGCTTCGTCATATAATCTAAAAGCAATGGGTAATTTGCAAAAAATTCGGTGACCCCTTTTACTCCAACCGTTAAAATTTGTGGTAAAAATAGGGCTATAAGCTCGTTAATCGGCAAAATTAAACAAATTAACATACCTATAACAGTCGCGTAATACAATATAGACACGATTGGTAACAGTAGAAAATTCGCAAAGAAGGACACCACCGAAAAGCCACTGAAAAAGCTCACCGAAAGAGGAAGCGCAGCAGCCTGCGAGGCAAAGAGCACCGATAACGAAGAGGAAAACTCTTCGGGCATAAAGGATAGAACGCTTTTAATAGGTGGAGCTAAAATAAGTATTGATAGACAAATGGCAAACGAAAGTATAAAACCTGCAGAAAACAAATCGGTCGCATCAATTAAAAGCACTATTATCGCAGACTCGGAAATGGCGTTTAAGCCGTCGTGCTTTTGCCCTAAAAGCTTACTTAGCATCATACACGAGCACATAATTACTGCTCTTAATGAAGACGGCGAAAAGCCACACAAATAAGAATAAAATACTAGGCAAGACGCCGTTATAATAAGCTTTAATACTCTATTTATTTTAGTTTTACCCAAAATGAAGTTAAGAGCTGTAAAAATTAAGCCGATATGAAGGCCGGATACTGCGAATATATGCGCGATTCCAACCAATCTGAAAACGTCAACGGTCTCCTTCATCTCGGAATCGTCGCCCCTAAGCAGAGCAGACAAAATACCGAAATCTTCGCCTAAAACCTTTTTAAACTTATCGTCGGTTTTAGTCTTAAACCACGACGCAACGCCGTCACCTTTTTCTATAACCCTACAAGAATAAACCTCTTCGGCATAGGTCGGCCATCCACTTATAAGTCCATACGAAATCTGGTAACCTTCTTTAACCCTATTACTTACCACCGTGCCTTTTATTTCCAACACGTCGTAAAGACTGACCTTTTCGACCAAATAACCGGTAAAGAAATCGCTACCCTCTTCGCCGTTATAGGTACAGTTAGTCAGCGTAGCGTAATAGCCGCCGTGCTTATAATAAACGTCCTTTACCTCGCCGACTACCGTATAGTATCCGTCGGGCACGCTGTTTTTGGTCATAGAGTCTATTTTTATTCCAAGACTCGCCATACCGATAACGGTAAACATAAAACAAAACGCCGACGTAATAATAACCGTCAGCCTTTTCGTTTTATCCGCAACGATTAAAAACACCGTGCAAATGAGCGCGATTACGAGCATGGGGATAACTACCGTCCAAGCCCCTAAAACGGGATAATTACGGTATAAGATAATCCCTGCAAAGAGCGATAACGCGCAAAACAATACCGGTCTGAAATTTATCGGCTTTAAATCTCGTACGTTTTCTTCTCCTCTGCTATCAAACATTTATCCCCTGCTTTTACTATTGCATTTTGCAACTCTTCATCAGTATATTTTGGATTTATATGGCTAATAATCGACTTATTGCCGTACTTATTCGTCAACTCGACAATATGCTCCACGCTCAAATGCGGCTTTAATTCCGACCAATCTTTAAGTAAAAACGCGCCGTCGGCAAGCACCAAATCAGAGCCTGCATAAATATCGTCTAAGCTTTCGCACACGTTAGTATCACCGGTATACGCAAAGGTCTTTCCCTCGCAAGTAATCTTTACGCCAACACTTTCTACGGGATGACGCATAGGAAGGAAATCAAAATCGACGTCGCCGACCATTGAAATCTCACCGCCCATAACGACGTTTACGTCAAAATACGGACAGCTTATCACCGTTTCACAAAGAGGGCCTCCCCCTTCCGGACAAAAGACCAAAGGCTTTTTGATTTGCTTAACTGAGGACAATACTTGATAGTAATAAATCAAAACGCCGATATCCGAGGTATGGTCTAAATGGAAATGCGATAAAATTATAACGTCGATTTCCTCAGGCTTAATATATTCGCAAAGACGGGAAAACGCCCCTGCGCCGAGGTCTAACAGAATATTTTTGCCGTGCACCTGCAAAAGATAGGAGCTCGTTGCCCCACCCGCTTTGGGAAACGGACCGTGTTTACCTAAAACCGTAAGCTTCATAACATTTCTCCTTTGGTTATATTTTAAAGCACTATAAAAATAATGTCAATAATAAACGCAAATCGCTTGTAAATATTTGCATATTTTATTCCATATTTGATATAATATAAATAAGATAAAGCTATAAAACGCAGTTTAGAGGTTAGTTGCGAGGTAGGCAAGGCTCATTTGATTGATAAGGATTTGGTTGACCTCTGTGGTCAGCAACGTGACGTTGCATCCACTATTTAAAAGTATATAAAGCCATAAAACGTAGTTTTAAGGGGTTAGTTGCGAGTTAGCCAAGGCTCGTGAGTTGAAAAGGCTTGGTAGACCT
>JAZNDO010000104.1:0-2355 GCA_045588105.1 Christensenellaceae bacterium
GCTAAGAAGTCTGACGTAGTAGTTTACGAGGCAATCAAGGGTATGCTTCCCAAGAACAGCCTTGGCAGACAAATGATAACCAAACTCAGAGTATACAAGGGCGGCGAGCACAATCATCAAGCTCAACAGCCTAAAGTATTAGAGCTCAGCAAATAATCGGAGGAATAAAGTATTATGGCAAAAGTATCTGTTAAAAAGAAGCTCCAATATTGGGGAACAGGCAGAAGAAAGAGCGCTGTTGCACGTGTAAGACTTATTCCCGGTGGCAACGGAGCAATCACTATTAACGGCAGAAGTATCGACGAGTATTGTGACCTTGATACTTTAAAGCTTATTATCAGACAACCGCTCGTTTTAACCGAAACCGAATCTAAGTATGACGTTTTCGTTAACGTAAACGGCGGTGGATTTACCGGTCAGGCAGGCGCTATCCGTCACGGTATCGCAAGAGCATTAATCGTAGCTGAACCGGAGCTCAGAGCAGCTCTCAAGGCAGCCGGTTACTTAACTCGTGACCCGAGAATGAAGGAAAGAAAGAAGTACGGCTTAAAGAAAGCAAGACGTGCTCCACAATTCTCAAAGAGATAATTTCATATTATTTCAAAACCTACAGCGATTGCAAAATGCAGTCGCTGTTTTTTTGCTCTTAAAAAATCCCGGATTGTTTGTTCTTTCGCCTCAATATTTATTTTGAAACCGTTTTTTGATTTGACTTTAATTATCAAAATTTTTATGCTATAATATATTTGCGACAAATAAGAGTCCGGATGCGTTTTGAGTGGTGAAAAGCAAAAAGCAACCGTCGGTTGACGTATTGAAAGCTTACGGTTGGTGGAATGCAGCTGTGGCTTGTGCTACAATATAAATGCGATAAAGCTTTACGCTTTGCAAAATTACCAAAAGAGGTGTTTGTATGATATTAGCTGACAAAATTATTAGGCTGAGAAAAAAGAACGGTTGGTCGCAAGAAGAGCTCGCTGATAAGATGAACGTATCAAGGCAGGCTGTTTCAAAGTGGGAAAGCGCGCAGGCGATTCCCGATTTGGAGAAAATATTATTACTTGGCGCGGTTTTCGGTGTTACTACGGATTATCTTTTAAAGGACGAAATCGAAAATGAAGAGTTTGCCGATGATTTGCAGGGTTTAGACGTAAAGAAAATCAGTATAGAGGAGGCTAACGTGTATATTGAGCAGAGAAAGCGCTCCTCATGGTACATTGCTATTGCTACGCTCTTATGCGTTATTTCTCCTATAACGCTTATCGTTTTAAGCACGTTGTCGGAGCTGCCCAATTCTGCCGTGTCGGAGTCAATCGCGGTAGCGGTGGGGTTGACTGCTATATTTGCATTGATTTTATGCGCCGTTCCTATGTTTATTTACTGTGGATTTAAAAATGAGCCGTATGCTTTTCTTGATAAGAACGTTCCTTTTGAGCTTCAATACGGAGTTAAAGGATTAGTGGCTGAAAGAAAAAAGAAATTGAGGGCGAAATACGTCAGCTGGAATATAATCGCAACGGTTTTGTGTATTTTCTCCGTAGTTCCTTTGGTGGTGTCATCCTTTACGGAAAATGAAATTCTTACCGTTATTATGCTTGCATTGCTGATAGCTATCGTGGGTATAGCCGTTGCAATGTTTATCGTGGTGGGGGTACAAAATGCGAGTATGCAGAAGCTTTTAAAGGAAGGAGAATTTACCGAAAGCGAGAAAAAAAGATCGGCCTTAAAGGAAGTCGTCGGATTTTGCTATTGGGGTGTTTTAACGGCAATATATCTTGCTGTTAGCTTTCTGACGGGCGGTTGGCATTTATCCTGGATTATATTTGCTATAGGCGGTATATTATTCCCAACCGTTACGTCTGTTTGTAATTATCTTGCCGTCCGCAAAAAGAAAGACTGACCGGAAAGCAAATTCCAAATTGCGTACAATTGTAGCCGCACGGCGGTTTACAGTTTTAAAAAGCTTTTAGATGGCGACATGTGAAAATTGCGGCGTGGAGTATAATGCTACGCCAAGCTTAAAGAAATAGCTTATAATATAGTTACGAAAAACCTTGCTTTTGTCAGGTTTTTCGTAACTATTATTTACTTTTTGCTTTTATTATGATATAATTGGCAAAATTAAGGCGGAGGTATAATAAAATGAACGCGGAATTTAAAATTGGCGGAAAGGTTATAGAAACGAAAAGGCTTATGCTTCGCTCTTTTACCGAGAGCGATTTGCAAGACTTTTACGAATACGCCAAGGTCGAGGGCGTCGGCGAAATGGCAGGATGGCACCATCACGAAAATATAGAAAAATCTCAAGAAATTTTAAGCCGTTTTATTAAGGAGGATAAAACCTTTGCTATCGTA
>JAZNDO010000105.1:0-3912 GCA_045588105.1 Christensenellaceae bacterium
GGGTAACCATAAGGTGTGTGATGCAAGTGGGGTAGAAATTACCGATACAACGCATATTGGTCACATAAACCCAATAAGATATCGTGGGTATTACTATGATAAAGAGCTTGGCTTATACTATCTCAAGAGCAGATATTACGACCCAACCGTTGGCAGATTTATAACTCAAGACGACGCAGATTATGCAGATTACGAAGCTATAGGCGGACTTAACCTTTACGCATACTGCAATAACAACCCTGTAATGCACAGCGACCCAAGCGGTTTTTTTGCTATTCCTCTTGCTATTAGTTTATCGGGAATAGTCGGTTGTGTTATACTAGTTGTATGTTTGGTTGTTGCAGCAGGTTCCGCTATTGACAAAGGCAATAACACACACGTAGTGTCTAACGCGGTAAAAGCTGCTGTAGAGGGAATTCGAGATTTTACGGATAACGTTAAGGATTTTATATGTGCGATGGTTGAAAGCTTGGTGGTAAAAAAGCATTATGATGACCGTGAAAAACATCATATTGTTGCAAAGTCGGACAAAAGAGCAGGTGTCTCAAGAGAAATTCTAGCGCTCGTTGGTATTGATATAAACGATGAGGAAAATTTAGTAAGTGTCAAAAAAGAATATCATCGAGTACTGCATACAAATGCATATTATTTAATTCTAAACACAGGTATGGTCGCGAGCTATAAGTTTAAGGGTAAAGAAGGTGTCTTACAGCTTCTCAATTTTTACAAAGCAATATTAGGAGGGTTAAGTTAAATTTATGACTAAGTATGATGATGAGGTTTTATTGTTATTAACGAGAATTACAAGAAGCCATAGCGATTGTTTAAATGATTACGAAAAAATAGTGTCAGAATGCAATACAAAATTAATGAGTAGAGGCATTGATTTGTATGGTATGTTTTTTCCTGATGAAGAATTAAAGAAATATTATATCTATAAAGGGAAACTCACAAAAAACGAAAAAAAAAGGCACTACACTTACTTTTTTGACGATAAAAACAGGTTGCGTCTTACTGAAAGGTATGATGATGATGGCACATTGCTTAATTTAATCTTTTTTTACCACAAAAAAGATTTTATTGAAATTGTTTGGTATAAATTAAAAGATAAGCGTATTAGTATTGTTGGGTTTGTGGATTATGAAGACGGTAAAATAGCTAGATTTGTAGAATCTGACATCATGTTAGAAAAAATTGACGAGGGCGAGATGATAAAATCTTATCGTGAGGATGTATTTAACAAGGATGATGAATATGTTTTGCATAGAGTGTTTTCCTTGCACTTTTTTATGGGTGAAAAGCCGTGGGAAACATTATCAAAAATGAAAAAGAAATAATTGTTAATATACGTCGGGGTTGCATTTTTGCAACCCCATTTTGCTTGTTTGAAGATTTGCATTGGTATTTACCGCAACGGAGGATATTTCGTCCTCGCCATTGGCAAATCTTTATACCGTAGAGGGCAACAAGCTTATAGTTGACGTCACGGATTATCTTTTAGGGGATAAAAAGGGTCAAGAAATTATGCTGATAGTCTTATCCGAGCAGGTGTACAGCTTATACAGCGACAGAGATTCTGCATATTTCCCTTATTTGCTTTTAAAAAACAAAAAAGAAGATGAGGAAATAAAGAGCGTCCCTTTGGTAGATATGGCGAACGCGCAGGTGAAGTTAAGGGATGGGGAAGCTTGCGTAGTCGCAGAGCTTATCGACTCGCAAAGCTCCGTACACGGCGTAGGCGTTGATTTAGTTTGCGGAGCAAACGGATTAAAGCTAAGCTTAGAAGAAACCTTTGACGGTGAAAGGTGGACCGACGCAAAGGGAAGAACGCAAAGCGTAATTGAAAAATTCTATTACAAAAAGGACGGAGATAAATATTTTATAGACGGTGCAAGCGTTACCGCATTGCAAGACGGCACGTTCACGTGTGAGGTGGACGGAATAACCTACGACGTAACGAGGGAAGAGAAATTCGGTGACGGCACGGAGGCTGTAACCGAGGTAAAGGGCGTTAAAAATGCAGACCTTTTAGATTCTCGTTCGGATGAGTTAAAGCAAATTCAAGAGAAAATAAAAAGCTATGAAAAAACGGCTGAAGACTTATTCGTTTGGAAATGGACGACTGATTATTATAAAACTGTTGACAGCGAAAAGATACAAGCTGATTTAAGCAATAAAGACAGTCTTGCTCAGATTCGTACAGCAGTCAACGAGGACGGCTGGCATATTTCCACGAAGGGCGAGCTTTTCCAAATCGAGCAAATGGCAGAGCAAATCAAGGAGTTATACAACACCTACGCTGAGCCGGACAATAAAGATTATATTTTAAGATTAGCGCCGGTTTTAAACGACTATTCATCAAACAGCTTTTATTATAGCGAGTTTCAGTTAAGACAGGCAATTGCGGAATGTTATGAAAATATAGTTAACTTTAACAATAACTACAATACGAACGTTTCCCTTTCCGGCATAGACAGCATATATAATTTAAACGCCTTGAGCACCGTAAGTGACAATACCGTATTCTGGCACAAGGATTATCAGGCGCCCTCTGAGGAAAACCCAAATCCAAGCAATAATTTTTCGCCTTACTTTATAACCGGAAGAGATTTAAAGCGCACGCTTTATACAAGAAACGCGTACATAATTCAATTGGAAAAATTGCAGGAGGACAGAGGTAAGCAGGAACAAGCTTTAAAAGAGCAAAGGGACTACTACGTAAGTCTTGGCAATGATTATTTATCTCAGCTTGAAACAATCTTTAAGGAGTACTCCTCATTGAAGGAAAAAGAAAAGGAGATTATAAAAAACACCCCTGTAAGATTTATTCGCGGCGGAGAAAGCTACAAGGGATTTAACCAAGACGGCGAGCTAATAATTTTCTTTAAATCGGACAAGGTTTACGCTTCGGTTAACAGAGATAAAGAGGGTAAAATTATAAGTCTTACCGACGAAAAAGAAAACGCAATACATTTTAATTACAAGGATAACGAACTTGCTTCCTTATCTGACGTAAGAGGAAGAAACGTCTTACTTTTTAGAGATGGAAACCTTACGGCTATTACGTATCCTGACGGTAGCGAGCTTAAAATTACCACAGAAAGCGCAACAGTACAAGAAAATCAAGTAACTCGAATAATCGCCGTTGAAAAAGACGGAATAACCGCGAATATTGAATACGATTTAGACGGGAAATTTAAAAAGGTAACTCGTAGCGCAGGCGAAACGCAAATAGATTTTGCACAGCTTAACGTTGGCGCAAAGCAAATTATATTTGATAATTACGACAAGTCGCAAGAGATTTATTCAACCATAAGCGGAGTAGTAGAAAGTAAATACCTTTTAAAAGGTGGCATTGTAGTTGAAGCCGTAAGGCAAAATACGGTAGTATCTAACGCAACCGAAATTAAAAAAACGGTAATAACCAACTATCCGACGAGAGAAAGCCTTTATTCAACCATAGGCGACGTATCGTTCTTAGGTGACAGTCAAACGGACGAGTATGACGGCGACGGTAACGCGTTAAGCTCTTTAGTGGTAGACAGTCAAAAAACCGTATCCACCCAAAGAATTTTTAACGGTAAAAATCAATGTATAAAAGAGGCCTCTACCGTAACCTACGGCACGCAAGACCCATACGAGGCTATAACCGAGCATAGCTATAACTCACTTGGCTTAAAGGTAAAAACGGTTTCTTACGTAATCGGCGAAGAGCTTACAAACGGAAAAACGGTCGAAGAGTGGGTATACGACGGCAGCGGCAAGCTTTTAAAGGCGTTTACGTATAATAGCTTAGACAGCTCCTCTAAATTCTATACGAGCGAGTCGGTCTACAACGAAAACGGCTTACACGTAGGAGATTTAGACCAGACCGGCGAGCATAAAACCGAGGTGGAATACGTAGACAAGACC
>JAZNDO010000106.1:0-2147 GCA_045588105.1 Christensenellaceae bacterium
TTTCATCTATATATTCTCCGAAGAGGTAAATTTATTTACTATGTAAATAATAGTATATCACAAGACCTAAAAAAACACAAGATATTTTTATGGAATAATCACAAATTTAATATTCTTTTATATTGACAAAATAAGGTAATTTTTGTTAAAATCTATTGTAGGAGATTATATCATGGACAAAAAATTACTTAATAAATACGCTGAATTATTAATAAAGATTGGCGTTAATTTGCAAAAGGGCGAAATGCTTGTAATTTCTGCCCCGATTTTAGCCTCAGACTTGGTAAAGTCAGCAGTAAAGCAGGCATATAAAAGCGGTGCGTCTCAAGTGCAGGTTTTATGGAACGACGACGAAATCTCAAAAATGGGATATAGATACCGCTCTAAAAAAAGCTTAGCCGAGGTGCCTGATTGGGTAGTAGCGCAAAGAGAGTATTTTATTGAGAAAAGAGTGTGCTATTTGGCAATTTCGGCAAGCGACCCCGAGGCGTTTAAGGGTATAAGCCAAGAAAAGCTTGCCATTTCTCGTCGCGCTAACGGTAAAGCCTTAAAAAGGTTTAGAGAATACACAAGCTCAAACAAAATAAGATGGGCAATCGCCTCTTACCCCAATAAAGCGTGGGCAAAAAAAATGTTTCCCGATTTACCGAGCAATTTAGCTGTTAAAAGGCTTTGGGAGTATATTGCAAAATCCGTAAGATTAGACGAAGAAAATCCAATAGAGGCTTGGAAAAATCATCAGGATAAAATAGTTGCCCGCTGCAAAATTTTGAACGAGGCAAAAATTACCGCCTTTAAATATACCAACTCGCTTGGTACAAATCTTACCGTAGGCATGCCCAAGAGCTACGTCTTCTGCGGCGGCGCGGAGGAAGGCGCGTTGGACGGCGTTCCGTTTACCGCAAATTTACCGACCGAAGAGGTTTTCTCATGTCCTCATAGAGATAAGGTTGACGGAATAGTATATTCCGGCATGCCGTTATGCGTAAACGGCAGTATAGTGGACGAATTTTGGCTTAAATTTGAACGTGGTCAAGTCGTTGACTTCGGCGCAAAGGTAGGCTACGACAACTTAAAGGATATTATATCAACGGACGAGGGCTCAAAGCGACTTGGCGAAATTGCGCTCGTCGGCTATAATTCTCCTATCAGGAATTTGAACACTCTGTTTTACAAAACTCTGTTTGACGAAAATGCAAGCTGTCACTTTGCTCTGGGCGCGTGTTATCCAACCTGTATCAGGGGCGGTGGAGAAATGTCTAAGGAGGAGCTTTTATCGCACGGCTTAAACGACTCCTTAGAGCACGTCGACTTTATGATTGGCACGAAGGATTTATCTATCGTAGCCGAAACTGAGGACGGAAAAGACTTGGTCGTATTTAAAGACGGCGACTGGGCATTTTAATTTAAGAGGTGAAAATGAGTAATTTAAGAGAATATTCTTATAAAATTAAAGGCTTAAACGGTTTATCTGACGACGTTTTAAATGATTTTAAAGCCGTATTCAGCGGTGTAACCGGTGTAATTGCCTTTAACATAAATAGAGAAGAGGAGTTGATTGAATACGCTCTTGACCAGTGGTCGAGCGACTACGACGCATTCAGTAAGCTTTCCGAAATTTGCGAAAAATACAATTTAGAATTGCTGTTTGACGATGATGAAATTGTCGAAGCTGAGGTTAAAGACGAGATTACGCCTACTGAGGAAGAAAAATTTGACGAGGAGCCCGAGCTAATTAAGGATAAGCTGACAAGGGGAGATTTTATAGAAAAAATAATTTTGTCATGCTTGTCGCTATGTATACTTTTAGTCGGCTCTTTTCTCAACAAATTTCCAAACGCAAAGCCTTGGGTTTTACTCGTTGCTTTCACCGTTGCCTCTTACGAAATTTTGTATGACGTAGTCTTAAAGGCTACCGATAAGGAATACGTTTTTGAAGAGGTCGCGACCTTTATAGGAGCGTTGATTTTAACCTACTTAGGATATACCGAAATTGCGACTGTAATAATGGTATTATATTCTGCGTTGCTTTTTACAGTTTCGTATGCAAAGCATAAAATTGCTGTTAAAAAGGAAAATCTTAAGCAAGAAATTGAATCGTGCGAGGATGAAATCGCAAAGGCGTTATTGACGGAGAAGCTTACCTA
>JAZNDO010000107.1:0-5732 GCA_045588105.1 Christensenellaceae bacterium
TATGTAACGGTGACGAAGGCGACCCCGGTGCGTTTATGGACAGGTCGGTTATGGAAGACGATCCCCACCGTATGATTGAAGGTATGGTTATCGCAGGTATTGCTTGCGGCGCTAACGACGGTTATATTTACGTTCGCGCAGAATATCCCAAGGCAGTTGCAAGACTTAACCTTGCTATCAAGCAGGCTACTGAATTAGGTCTTTTGGGCGATAACATTTTAGGTACTGATTTCTCGTTCAGAGTACATATCAGACTTGGCGCAGGCGCATTCGTTTGCGGTGAAGAAACTGCACTTCTCAATTCTATCGAAGGTCAAAGAGGTATGCCAAGACCACGTCCTCCGTTCCCTGCTGTTAAGGGTCTTTGGGACAAGCCTTCTATTATAAACAACGTTGAAACTCTCGCTTGCGTACCTTATATTTTAAGAGAGGGTAAAGACGTATTCGCTAAGAACGGTACCGACAAATCTAAGGGTACTAAGGTTTTCGCTCTCGGCGGTAAGATTAACAACGTAGGCTTAGTAGAAATTCCTATGGGAACGACTCTTCGCGAGCTTATTTACGATATCGGCGGCGGTATTCCCGACGGAAAGCAATTCAAGGCTATTCAAACGGGCGGACCTTCAGGCGGATGCTTAACTGCTGAAGACCTTGATACTCCTAGCGACTTTGATAACCTCGGAGCAAAGGGCGCAATGATGGGCTCGGGCGGCGCAATCGTTATGGACGAGGATAACTGTATGGTTGACGTTGTTAAGTTCTATATGGAATTCATTTACGACGAGTCCTGCGGTAAGTGTTCTCCATGCCGTATCGGTACTAAGAGAATGCTTGAAATTCTCACCAAGATTACCGACGGTAAGGCTACTATGAAGGACTTGGAAGAGCTTGAAGAGCTTGCAGAAAGCGTAAAGAGCAACTCTCTTTGCGGTCTTGGACAAACTGCTCCAAACCCAATTCTTTCTACTCTCGCTCACTTCAGAAACGAATATATTGCTCATATCGTAGACAAGAAGTGTCCTGCACACGTATGTAAGAACCTTATGCAATACGTTATCAATGAAGATAAGTGTATCGGCTGTGGCGCGTGCGCAAGAGCTTGTCCTGTAAACGCAATTGCTAAAACTGACAAGTTGGCTGCAAAAGGTAAGCTTTTCATACATGCAATCGACCAAAGCAAGTGTATTAAGTGCGGTATGTGTATGGCTTCTTGTAAGAAGATTCAAGCTATCGAAAAGAAATAATCGGAGGGTTTAAAATGGCTAAAGTTAATATTAAAATTGAAGGCGTACCTTTCGAGGTTGAGGCCGGCTTAACTATATTAGAAGCAGCTAAAGAGTGCGGATTTGAAATTCCTTCTCTTTGCGCTTACAATCACGGCGAATGCTCAAAAGGCTCTTGCAGAGTATGTCTCGTAGAGGCTACCGGCGCAAGAGGTCTCGTTGCATCGTGCGTATATCCTGTTGCAGAGGGTATGGAAATAACTATTTCTTCTCCTAAGGCAACGGCAGCAAGAAGAACCTCCGTTGAGCTTCTTCTTTCAAACCACAACAAAAACTGTCAACAGTGCGATAAGAACGGCAAGTGCGAGCTTTTACACGTTGCTAAGCTTACCGGCGCAAGAGACGATATGTATCTTGGCGAGCAAACCCCCGTTACCGTTGACAGACTTACTCCTTCTATCGTAAGAGATACCTCTAAGTGCGTTCTTTGCGGAAGATGCGTAGAAAGATGTAAAAACGCTCACGGCCTTGGTGTTCTCGGCTTTGAAAAGCGTGGATTCAACACTATCGTTGCTCCTGCTGAAGACAGAAGCTTTGCAAACTCTCCTTGTATCCTTTGCGGACAGTGCGTAAGCGTATGTCCTACAGGCGCTTTAATGGAGGTTTCTGAAATCGAAAAGGTTGACGCTGCAATGAAGGCAGGCAAGTACGTAGTAGTTCAAACTGCTCCTGCAGTTAGAGCAGCTCTCGGCGAAGAGTTCGATATGCCTATCGGAACTCTCGTTACCGGCAAGATGGTTTCAGCCCTCAGAAGACTTGGCTTTAAGAAGGTGTTCGATACCAACTTTGCGGCTGACCTTACCATTATGGAAGAGGCTACCGAGCTTTTAGGCAGAGTAACCAACAAGGGCGTTCTTCCTATGATTACCTCTTGTTCTCCGGGTTGGGTAAACTACGCTGAGTATTACTACGGCGACCTTCTTCCTCACCTTTCTTCCTGTAAGTCTCCTCACGAGATGTTTGGCGCAATCTTAAAGTGCTACTATGCTGAAAAGAACGGTATCGGGCCTAAGGGTATGTTCGTAGTATCTATTATGCCTTGTACGGCTAAGAAGTACGAGAAGGAAAGACCTGAGCTTTCTGTAAACGGACTTCGCGACGTAGACGCTGTTTTAACTACCAGAGAGCTTGGTAAGCTTATTAAGCGTTCGGGTATCAACTTCGCTAAGCTTCCCGACGGTGAGTTCGACAACGATATCGTTGGCGAATACACGGGCGCAGGCGTAATCTTCGGTACTACCGGCGGCGTTATGGAAGCAGCTCTCAGAACCGCTGCGTTCAAGCTTACCGGCGAAGAGCTTAAGAAGGTTGAGCTTGAGGACGTAAGAGGCTTCGAGGGTATTAAAGAGGCTACCTATAACTTAGCAGGTCTTGAGGTTAAGGTTGCAGTTGCTCACGGTATGAAGAGCGCAAAGGTTCTTCTTGACCAAATCAGAGAAGGCAACAGCCCATATCACTTTATCGAAATAATGGGATGCCCGGGCGGCTGCGTAGCAGGCGGCGGACAACCGTACGTTAAGCCATGCTTCCTTCCTAACGAGGATTCAGATATTTTAGACACCTTCAAGGCTAAGAGAGCTGCTGCTCTTTATCAAGAGGACGAATCTAAGGCTCTCAGAGTTTCTCATAAGAATCCTCAGATTATTGAGCTTTACGAAACTTACCTTGGCGAGCCAAATTCTCACAAGGCTCACGAGCTTTTACACACTCACTACCACGCAAAAGAAAGATTTTCTAAATAAGGTAGAGGTTAAAGCTTAAAATACAAAAAATAACTGCAAGCTATATTTCAGCTTGCAGTTTTTTTGTCTGGGTGAATTAATTTTTAAGTGCAACACTTGGAAAATGCGGTTTGTTTTTTGTCTAAACGTATTTAAGTTGCGGTTTATACCTTGCAAAGGGCAAAAAAGTGTAGACAAAAAAATATATATGTGTTAAAATTAAAGCATGGATAAATTTAAAAGAAAGTTAAAAATATTCGTCACGCTTTGCATTTCAGCGTGTATTACTTTAAGCGCAATCGGCTGCGGTACGGCAAGCGTTGCATCCGCAGATTTCGGGGGTAAGATGTCAACGGTTGCGTATGAAGAAATTGAGGACGCAGCGAAGGCATTTTTTGACGAGCAAATAAACAGTAACGAGCATGAAGACTGCCGTTTTAGTATGTATTCGCCAAAGAAAGAGCTTTCTCACAGTGATATTGGGGGGCTTGATTTAGGCGATTATACCGAAGAGGATATAATTTGGGCAGAAAGAGGCAAGGTCAGCTTTGCATACGGTAACGAGGTTTTTGTAAACGACGTATATATTTTGCAAACGGAGGAAGGCTACCATTACTATTCAGTCTTGCCCGACGACGAAGAGGCTGTTACCTATGATTATTACGAGTTTTTGACAAATGAAGAAAAGTTTGTCAACGTAACCGTAAAAACTAAGAGTATGATAATAGTTGAAGGGAATAATTTTTCCCGTCAAAGCGAAATCAATTACGAATTTTATTTTACGGAAGATAAGGTTAAGTTTTCCGTTTCGATAAAAACCTTCTTTAACGGTGGAGTTAGCGAAACTGTTTTGAGCGGTTATATATTGATAGACGGCGAAGATTATTCGGTATACGGAATGAACGAAAAAAGCGAATACGTGGATATTTCTCAGGAATTTAACGGTCTTTTCGCTAAGGGCGACAATCTTCAGCTTTTCTTAACGAATAAATTGGCAGACTTATACAAGCAGGGCTCACACCTTTTTAAGGTGAACGAGGATACGCTTGTTTTAAAGGAAAAAGAGAAAAGCTTATTGTCTGAGTGGTTTATACAAGAGTATTACGGTGAAGAAAAAGCTCAGGTTGATTCCTTATCGTGTGGAGTAGAGCTTGAAAACAGACAAATTTCAAAAATTTCTACTAACGTGCATTCATTCAGCGAGGTGAGCGGACAGCATACTTACGTTACGATAGAAACTGTACTGTCAAAATTCGGTAAAACCGAGGTTGAATTGCCCGAAGAGCTGTTGATTTTATTTGAAGAAAGTCAAAGCGAACATTATGAAGAATAAAGCAAACGGCGTTAGTTAAGCTAACGCCGTTAAGTTTTTAAAAAAGCCATGAAAAGAGCTCCGTTTTATGCAAAACGGAGCTTTTATATGTTTTTTATTTGTTTAAGCTTAGCAGATTTATAAATAAAAAAGACCTGATAATCGTGCTATAGCAAGGCTTTTTGTTTGTAAGCGTAAAAATTAAAGGGACTGCGACGCAGTCCCTTTAAAGTTTGTTTTCAATTATTTGTTCATTGCTTCTTCAACTGCAACTGCGCATGCAACGGTCATTTGAGCCTTGGGTTGTTACCTGCGCCGATAAGTCCCATCATCTCATTGCATGAGAGGAGCAGGGGATATTTTTAAATTTTGAGTGTAGTTAAAATTGCTTATAAAACAAGACTTTTTGCAATTTGAATTTGTAAAATCTTATTGTCTTGAACACATCGTTTTTAGTTTTTATATTCGCATTATAACGCATTTAAAAATTTTTGTAAGCCATTTTCAAGTCCTATTTTAAAAGTTGTTAATTTTTTTAAATTCTATTAAATTTGCGTATTTTTAAAAATTTAACTCAAAATGCTTGATAAAATCTTACATGTGTTACACACAAATAAAATTAAAACGAGTTGAAAAAAGCCAAATTTTGTGGTAAAATGCAAAGTAAGAGTTGCAAGCGATGAAAGTTGTAGTTTGCGAGAAAAACAATGGGGTGAAAAGATGACTTTACAATTTGCAAGGTTGCTTGAAATTGAAGACAAGGGAGATATTGATTTAGCCGTTCTAGGCTTTTCCGAATTGGCTGAATATGGAGATGTAGATGCAATACAAAAAATGGCAACGATTTGTTTAAATGAAAAACATCCATATTACAATCCAAAAGATGCAATTAAATGGCTTATGCAAGGAATTTCTGAAAATGGGGATTTGTTTTGTAAACAAATGTTAGCCTATTGTTATATGGGAGGAATTGGGATTAGGCAAAATAAAGATGCTGCAATAACTCGCTATTTAGAAGTTTTGCAAGAAGATCCTGAGGACTGTGACGTGGCGTTAATTGTGGCTTGTTACTATTTAGAACAAGGAAAAAATGAAGAGTATTTAGTAAGAATTTCGAAATTAATTAAACAAGACAATATGGAAGCTATTATCTTTCATTCTATGGTTATTGATAAATGGAAAGAATTTGATAATCGCATCGAAGAAGAAAAACAAAAAATAAGAGAAAAATTAGAAAGAAAAACACAGTTGGAAAAATATAATAAAATCAAGAAAAGATTAAGGTGTTCACTGTCAGAAATATATTCTATTTTTTATGAGAAGAAAATAGATAATAAAACGCATTGGTGGAGAGCAAACAAGGTATGAAAAAGGGTGAAATTACAATTATAAAAGGAAATATCTCTCAAAATATAA